>JAKAUG010000189.1 GCA_021827805.1 Bacillota bacterium
TCCGATCTACTCGGCGGAGGCGTACACCAGACGGGACCAGCGCCGACCGCCCCGGGCCAGATAGAGGATCGCCGCCACCAGCACCACGCCGAAGGCCAGAAACCCATTCCATGCCGCCGCGACGTGGAAATACATGATCCGCTGGGAGTCCCCCATGACCTTCTCCGGCGGCGCGTAGATGAGCCCCAGATACATCGAGGCCGTCACCGCCGCCCAGGCCAACCAACCCGGGATCCGCTCCCCCACCGTGGGCCGCCAGCCACCCTCCCGCCCTGCGCGCACCCCTTGCACCTGGTTAGAAATGTGTACAAACCGATTGCTCGGTCTTCCACACGTCCGCCCGACCAGGTTTTTGCCCCTTTCGGCCTGAGATTTGCCCCTCTCGGAGCATAGGCGACAGGCGAACTCGGGCTGCGCGGCAGCGCGTGCCGCGCACGTCGGGACTCCCTCCCGGGCCACAGAGCGGACGCGCGGTCCACGTCCCTTGCCAGGATCGGCCCACTCCCGTATGACCGCCCCCTTCTGGGTCCCCGCCGGCCTGTTCGGCCTCCTACGGGTTTTCCCCTGATCCCGCGAACAGCGCCGTCCCCCACCGCGCCCGCCACAGCCTCACCAGGGCCATTGGGAGCCGTCGCGCTCACCCCGCCGCCGACAGCGGGTGAAGTCCCTGGCGCATCACGCGACCAGATCCCGCCACCCGCCGCCTCCGCTCCGCCGCAAGCGTTCGTCCTTCAACCTCCTACGCCTCCGCCACCAGACCAAAGAGTACCGCCGGCAGTGCCCAGAAGAGCAGGGCATAGGCCACCTGCATCCACACCCAGGGCGCCACCGGCCCCGGCGTCCCATCGAGGTACCCCTGCGCGAGCCGGACCGTACCAAGCAGCAGCGGCGAGAGCAGGGGCAGGCTGATCAGCGGCAGGACGGCGCCAGCGCGTGAACCAAGCGCACGGGAAACCACGGCGGCCACCAGCGTGCTCGCGGCGACGAACCCCACGGTGCCCAACGCCAGCGCCCCGAGCAGCGGCAGCAGCGCGGCCCCTGCCCGCACCTGCAGCAGCAACAGGAAGGCGGGGACCAGCACGGCCTCCGCCAGGACCATCACGGCCAAGTGGACCAGGGCCTTGCCATAGAACAGCGCGGCGGGGTCGTGGCCCGCCGCGCGGTACCCGTCCAGGGCATCGTTCTCCCACTCGGTCGCCAGCGAGGCGCCAAAGGCTGGCAGGCCCGCGAGCATGAGGGCCACCCACAGGATGCCCACAAAGACGGGGCGCAGGTTGACCGTGGTGGGATCCAGCGCCAGGCCGAAGATCAGGGCCGCCAGCAGTCCAAAGCTGAGCACAAGCCCCAATCGCTCGGACCCCGCGGTCCAGAGCCGACCATCACGCGCCAGCACGGCCCCGAGCGATCGCCACCAGTCCGCCGCCCCGGCTCCTCCCACGGGGGAGGACACTCGCTCACCGACGCCAAGCGCGGTCGGCCGCCGACGCGGGGCGGAGGCCACCACCTGACGGTACCGTTCCACGAACTGATCGGAACGGCCTCGCCAGGGTGCGGCCTCCCCCTGGTCGAGCAGGCGCCCCGCGGCCAGGATGGCGTACCGGTCGGCGTGCTCCAGCAGGGCCGGGACATCGTGGCCCACGACCACGGCCGCGCCGCCCGAGTCCCGCACGGCCCCCAGCCGCGCCCAGAGGCGCGCCGCGGCGTCCGGATCCAGACCCGTGGAGGGCTCGTCCGCCAGGACGAGCCGCGGCGATCCGAGCCAGGCCCGGCAGATCGCCAGGCGCTGCACCGTCCCCCGCGAGAGCCGGTGGACGGGCACACTGGCCGAGAGCCCGAGCCCCTCCGCCGCCAACGCCTCCCCTGCCCGGCCCAGGGGCAGACCAGCCAGGCGGGCCCAGTACTCAAGGTTCTCCATGGCGGTCAGTTCCTCGAAGAGAAAGCTCTGGTGCCCCAGCAGCACCGTGCCATCCCCGGCCCGCGGCGGCCGGCCCCAGCGCAGCACCGTTCCCTTGGCGGCCGGCACCAGCCCCGCCAGGACCCCGAGGAGCGTGGACTTGCCGGCCCCGTTGGGGCCGAGCAGGGCCAGGATCTCGCCCGCGCCAAGTTCCAGATCCAGGCCTGCCAGCACGCTCAGGTACCCGTAGGCATAGCAGAGCCCCTTCACCTCAAGGGCGGGGGGATCGGATCCCGCGCCAGGCAAGGGTGCCGGCGCCTCGCACCAAGAGGTGGCCACCGCCGCAAACCCCCGTCCCGGCTAGCCTGCCTTGCTCCACTGGGCCGGGTTCTCGCCAGCGGCGGCCGCCTGGTAGTGGGATGGGCACTTGACAAGCACCTGGGTGGCGACGAACGTCCCCTGGGGGTTCAGCCGACCGGCCACGACCACGGACAGGCCGGAGGCAAAGGTGTCGGGCTCGGGCCCATGGTAGACCACGGGCAGGGGCGCGACCGTGGACCCGGCGTAGCGAACCTCGAAGGCCAAGCGCTCCGCGGTCGGGTTCCACCGCACGCCCGGTGCGACCTGGCCGTTCACCTGCACGTAGCGACCGGCCTCCGCCGCCCCCAGGGCCCGAAACTGCGGCAGTGTGTAGTAGTAGGTCGTTGCGGCCCGGATCGAGGTGACCATCAGGATGACCACCGCGACCGCGATGCCCGCCGAACTCAGCGCAAGCACCATGCGCCTGGACAACCGGGTAACCCCCCCGCCGCGACGCCAACACTGTACTAGAGCGGGCGGCGAGGGGCCAGCCCCGCGGCGTCCAGGCGCGGCGGTCATCCTTCGCGTGCCGTCTCCTCCAGCCGACCCAGGGCCTCCCGCACCAGGGGCGCAACCTCCCAGGGCAGGTCGGCGACGTGGACCCCGGCATCCTCAAGGGCGCGACGCTTGCTGGCATAGGTGCCACGGCCGCGTTCGATGATCGCGCCGGCGTGTCCCATGCGCTTGCCGGTGGGCGCTGAGGCCCCGGCGAGGTAAGCGACGACGGGCTTGTCGAGTCCCTTGACGAACTCTGCGGCCTCCTCCTCCGCGCTGCCGCCGATCTCCCCCACCAGCACCAGCACCCGCGTCTGCTCGTCCTTGGCGAAGCGCTTGAGGGTCTCCACGAAACTGGTGCCCACCACCCGATCCCCGCCGAGGCCCACCACCGTGCTCTGCCCGAGTCCCGCCTCGGTCAGCGCGGCCACGATCTCGTAGGACAGCGTGCCCGAACGGGCCAGAACCCCCACCGGGCCCGGGCTGAAGATCCGGCCTGGGGGAATGCCCAGCTTGGCGCGCCCTGCCGGCGTGCACAGGCCGTAGGTGTTCGGTCCGATCACCACCGCCCGGTGCTCGGCGGCGAAGGCCACCACGTCCATGGCGTCGTGCACCGGAACGTGCTCGGCAATGACCACCACCGGGGACAGGCCCGCCGCGATCGCCTCCAGCGCGGCATCCCGGACATGTGGGGCCGGGACGAACAGGACCGCGGACGTGGCGCCGTGCTTGTCCACGGCGGCCTGCACGGTCTCGTAGACCGGCACCCCGCCGACCTCTTCCCCGCCGTGCCCCGGGGACACCCCGGCCACGATGCGCGTCCCGAACTCCAGCATCTGCTGGGTATGGAAGCGGCCCTGACGGCCGGTGATCCCGGAGACCACAACCTTGGTGCGCTCATCGACCAGGATGCCCAAGCGCCCACCCCCACGCCTTCAACGCTCTCCCGCCAGGGCCACCACACGCTCCGCGGCCTCGCGCATGGAGGTGAAGGCTGGGATCCCGGCCTGCTGCAGCAGGGCGGTTCCCTCCTCCTCGTTGGTGCCCACCAGCCGCACCACCAAAGGCACATCGAGGCCGCGGCGCTCCCTCACCGTGAGGATCGCGCGCGCCACCTCGTCACAGCGGGTGATGCCGCCGAAGATGTTCACCAGCACGGCCCTGGGGTGCGTGGAGAGCAGGATCTCAAGCGCGTCGGCCGTGGGACCGGCCGCCGCCCCTCCGCCCGCATCCAGGAAGTTCATCGGCCGCCCGCCATAGCGCTGCAGGACGTCCACGGTGGCCATCGTGATCCCCGCCCCGTTGGCCATCACCGCGATGTCCCCGTCAAGCTGCACAAAGGCCAAGCCGAGGGCTCGCACCCGCTCCTCCAGCGGCGTGGCCTCACTGGTGCGCGGCAGCTCCCGCTGGCGCCAGAGGGCATCGTCGTCCACATTGAGGCGCGCGTCAGCAGCCACCAGGCCCCCGGGCACCACCGCCAGGGGGTTGCACTCCACGAGCTCCGCGTCCCGCTCGACGAACACCCGGTGCAGGCGGGCCGTGATGTCCGCGAACGCCGCGGCCAGCGACGGCCCGAGCTCAAGCCGCTGAGCCAACTGGCGCGCCTGAAACGGCACCAGGCCCCAGGGGACCTCCAGATGCAGACGGGTGATCGCCCGGTCCGGAACCTCCTCGATCTCCATGCCACCCTGCGCGGAGGCGATGAGCACCGGACGCCGCGCCGAGGGATCCACGGCCAGCGCCAGGTACAGTTCGCGCTCGATCACCAGGCGTTCCTCGCAGAGCACGCTGCGCACCGGCTGCCCGCGGATCTGCATGGTCAGGATCGCCTCGGCGCACTGCGCCGCCTCAGCCGCCGTCTGGGCCAGGCGGATCCCGCCGGCCTTGCCGCGGCCCCCGACCAGCACCTGGGCCTTGACCGCCACGGGCCCCAGCTCGCGCGCGGCAGCCGCCGCCTCGTCGGGCGTCGTGCAGACCCTCCCGCGGGGCACGGGCACGCCCGCGGCCCGCAACACATCCTTGGCCATGTGCTCGTACAGCTTCACGTCATCGCCGCCTTCCGCGGGGCCGGTCCGCCCGGCTCAGAAGTCGGGGGGCAGTTCGTCCATGGCGGAGCGCACCTCCGCGGCGGAACGCACGAATGCCTCGCGCTCCTCTGGCTCCAGCGACACCTCCAGGATGCGCAGCACGCCGCCGGCACCCAGGATCACGGGCACGCCCGTATAGAGGCCCTGGAGTCCATACTCCCCCTGCAGGTAGGCGGGGGCCGGCAGCACCCGTCCGCGATCGCGCAGCACCGCCGCCACCATTTGGGCCAGGGCCGCGCCCGGGGCGTAAAAGGCGCTGGCGGTCTTCAACAGGCCCACGATCTCCGCCCCGCCCTGGCGCGTGCGCTGCACGATGCGGTCCAGGCTGTCCTTGGGCAGCAGTTCGGTGAGGGGCACACCCCCGACCTGTGCCAGGCGGATCAGGGGCACCATGGTATCCCCGTGGCCTCCGAGGACGAGCGCCTGCACGTCCCGCACGGAGACCCCCAGTTCCTGTGCGATGAAGGCCCGGAAGCGGGTGGTGTCCAGGATCCCCGCCTGGCCGACAACCCGCTGCGGGGGCAGGCCGGTGGAACGCAGCGCCACATACGCCATCACGTCCACAGGGTTGGTGAGCACGATGCAGACGGCGTCCGGCGAGCGGGACATGGCCTGGCGCGCCACCTCGGAAACCACGGCCGTGTTGATCGTCAGCAGGTCGCGCCGGCTCATGCCGGGCTTGCGCGGGCTGCCGGCGGTGATGACCACCACATCGGAGTCCCGCGTGTCCTCCCAGGACCCCGTGCCCACGATCCGCGCATCCACAGCCGCCAGCGGTGTGGCCTCCAACAGATCCAGGGCCTTGCCCTGGGGCAGCCCCTCGACCACGTCGTAGAGCACGACGTCGCCCAGGTCCTCGACCAGACACCAGTGCGCGGTGGTGGCTCCGGTCATCCCCGCGCCCACCACGGTGATCTTGTGACGGCGCGGCACCGCCACCACCCCCCCATCGCCAGCGAACCGCATTCTACGCCCCCCCGCCGGGAAGCGTCAAAAGGGCCGGTGGCCCTGAGGCCTCCGCGGTCCAGGTCATCAGGGCGGCGTCCATGGCCGCTCCACGCGGCAGCAGGGCCAGGGCCCTGGAGACCGCCTGCGCGAGGGCGAGGTCCGCGGCGGGCACCAGCACCCAGA
>JAKAUG010000044.1 GCA_021827805.1 Bacillota bacterium
CCGATCTCTACTCCTTCATCCCCCTTGACCCGGGTGGGGGAAAGCAGGGAGCCCTGGTCTACGGGGGGGACGCGGCGCCGCCGTCCGAGCAGCCCCGGATCGCCGCCAGCCTGAGCCGAGCCCTCACGGCCGTGCTGCGCGAGGGCGGCCTGGCGAGGCGCCTGGCGCAGGGGTTTCTGGACACGCTGCTCATCAGCTGCGAGCTGTTGGATACCTGTGATCCGCTGAACAGCCGTCATTCCCAGCAGGTGGCGGAGCTCTGCCGCGATCTGGCCGGGGAACTGGGGTGGTCCGCCCCGGATGTCGCGGCCGCGGAGCTGGCCGGACGGTTGCACGACCTGGGCATGATCGCCGTGGAGCTGTCCCTGCCGCAGAAACCCGGCACCCTCTCCGAGACCGAACGGGAGGTCGTGCGCCAGCACCCGGGGATCGGCGCCGACCTCTTGGCGGGGCTGCCGCCGGAGATCCTGCCCCCCGACGTGGAGACCGGCGTCCGCTACCACCATGAGCGCTGGGATGGCTGGGGCTACCCCGAGGGGCTGTCCGGCAAGGACATTCCGGCCATGGGGCGCCTGGTGGCCTGTGCGGAGAACCTGGTGGCGCGCCTCTCAAGCCGCAGCTACCGGCGCGGGTTGTCCCTGCCACGTGCGCTCGGGCAGCTCGCCACCCTGGCCGGCAACCAGCTGGACCCGGAGATGGTGGCCGCACTGCTGCGCCTGTATGCGCTGCGCCACATCGAGCCCGAGATACCCGAATCCTGAAGTCGCGGGGGGGAAGGCGTGTGCCGCGGGCCGCCAGCCGCCGCTTGCCGCTGCGCTCGTTTGCCGTGTATTACGGGTACGGTCCGCTGCCGGGCCTGGAGCGGATGGACCTGGCCATCCTGGAGCCGGCGGGCTGGCGCCCCCAGGACGTCCAGACCCTGCGCCAGCACGGGGTCCGGACCCTGGCCTACCTGAGCGCCATGGAGGTCACCGGCGAGGTCCTCCGGGAGGCGGGCCTTGTGCCGGCCGATCTCCTCCGGCCGGGGGGCCGACCGTGGCAGAAGGAGGACCTCGGGGTCCTGGTGGCGGACCCGCGGTCGGTCCGCTGGCGCCGCCACCTGCAGGCGCGAGCCCAGGATCTGCTCGCTGCCGGATGGGATGGCCTGTTTCTGGACACGCTGGGGGATGTCGAGGACCCCCTGGTGGCGCCCATGGGGGGCTGGTTGGTCCCGGCCGCGGCCGAGTTGGTGCGCCTGATCCGCGGCGCCGCGGGGGACGCGCTCCTGGTGCAGAACCATGGCATCCTGCTGCTGCTGCCCCTGGTCGCCCCCTACCTGGACGGCATCTGCTGGGAGAGCCCTCCGCTTGGGCCCGTCGGCCGGGAGGCATGGGTGGGCTGGGCACTGGAGAACATGGCCGCCACGGCCCTGCACCACCGGCTGCCGCCGCTCCTCGTGGGTCTGGTGCCCCCCGGTCCGGAGGCCAGCACGGCGGTCGCGGCCCTGGAGGCCCTGGCGACGCGCTACGGCGGGCTGGCGTACTCCGCGCCGGGGGACTACACTTCCGGGGTGAGGCTGCCCGACGGATCCGTGGTGGTGGCCGCCCGCTGACCCAGGTCCGTCGAGGGGAGGGACGCGCCCGCGCCGCCCCCGGTCGGGGGGCCGGGACCGGATGGATGCGAACTTGTCGGCGACCAACGCCACCCGTGCGGTGTACCACCAGGTCGTGGAGGATGCCCGTGAGGCATCCGGAGCGCGCTGGGTGCAGCTGACCGGCCTGGAGGCCGGCACCCGGCAGGTGCGGCAGGTGGCCTGGTCCTCGCTGGACCTGCCTCCCCTGCGGGCGGCCCTCGCCCGGGCCCTGGCCGCCGTGCCCGATTTCCTCCCCCACCGCGTGACCTTTCCCGCCACCATCAACCCCGCCGTCGAGCGCATCTACCTCGCCGGAGAGGTCGTGTCCGCGCCGCTTGTCCAGGTGGCGGAGGGCGCGGTGCCGGCCACCCTGGTGGAGGTGGCGGGGGCGCTGGGCGGGATGCGCCACGTCCTGGCGGTGCCCCTGCGCTGGAGCGGCCGTGTGGTGGGTGCCCTGAACTTCCACACCCCGGAGCCCGCCTCCGCGAGCCAGGGGCGCATGTGCGCCGCCTTTGCCCGTCAGGTGGCCCTGATGCTGGAGAACAAGGCGCTGGCGGCGGCCACCCGCCGCCAGGTGCGGGAACTGCGGGTCTCGCGTGCGCGCATCACCCAGGCTGAGGACGACCTGCGGCGCTCCATCGCCGAGGAGCTGCACGGCCAGATCCAGTCCAGACTCCTGGTCGGCTGGATCCGACTGGGGGAGGCCGAGGCGGCGTGGGAATCGAGCCCCGGGCGGGCCCGAGCGCTCGTGTCCGAGGTGCGCGGCGACCTGGCCGAGCTGCGTGAGCGGGATGTGCGCCAGGTCAGCCATCGACTGCATCCCGCGGCGATCGCCGTGGGTCTCTTGCCCGCGCTGCGTTCCCTGGCGGACCGCTTTCATCCCTCGCTGGAGGTCGAACTGCGGGTGCCGGATGCGACCCTGGCCGCGGATCACCCCACGGGCGGCCGCATTCCGCGGGATGTGCGTTTGACCGCCTATCGCGTGGTGGAGGAGGGGCTCGGCAACGCCGTCGGGCACGGCAGGGCCCGGCACGCCCTGGTCCGGGTGGAACTGGTGGCGGGGGCCCTGGATGTGTCCGTGCGGGACGACGGGCAGGGTCCGGCCGGAGGGCCTCCGGGCCTGGGCCTGACGCTGATCGCGGCACGGGTCGATCAGCACGGTGGCAACTGGTCCCTCACGGGGGCGGCGGGGCAGGGCTGCACCCTGCGGGCGCATCTGCCCCTTCTGCCCCCGGTACCATCCGGGAGAGAAGAGGAGATCCTTGGGGAGGTCGTCTTCGATCCCCTCTGGGATGAGGCGCCGCTGTCGTCCGACGGTACCGGGCGGGAGCGCCAGGGCATGGGCTGAAGGGATTCTGGCGCCAGGCTGGGCGCTGGAACGCTCAGAACCCAGAAGGACGTGGGGCCCGAGACGGGAAGGCCACCCTGGGCCCACTCCTCGGGTGGACCGGTTCCGGGAGGAATGTGTCGCGAGTCCGCTCGTTGCCCGAGCCCCAGCGGGGGCCAATTCCGGGCGGGAAAGGGACGGCTGCCTGGTCGGGCGGACGGCACGGAAGGATTCCGTGCTTTTGCACCAGGCTCTTGGGATGCCGCAGTTGGGCGAAGCGGACCGCCAGGCCGTGGTCCGCATGTTTGCGGGGGCCAGCCGACCGGTGGAGGTCCGGGTGGTGGATCCCGCCGCCGAGGCGAGCGGGCAGCAGGGCTTTGTCTCTCTGCTGCGGGAGGTTTCGGAACTTGCGCCCATGGTGCGGGTCCGCACGGGGACCCCCGACGAGCTGGGGGTGACCGTGGAACGCACCCCGGCGCTGATCCTGTTCGATGCCGAGGGGAGAGACCTGCGGGTACGCTTTTCCGGCTTTCCGAATGGCTACGAATTCGCCAGCCTGCTCGCCGCGCTGACCGACGCGGCGGCGGAGGGCACATCCCTGGCTCCGGCCACGGTCTCGGCTCTGGAGGCCCTTGCACAGGATGTCGCCATCAAGGTGTTCACCACACCCACCTGACCGCACTGCCCCCGGGCGGTCCGCCTGGCGAACCGGATGGCGCTCCAGAGCCCCCGCATCGTGGCCGAGAGCATCGACGCCACGCGCTTCCCCTCCCTGGCCGGTCTGTATCAGGTCCGGGGGGTGCCCCGCATCGTCTTCAACCAGCACCTGGCGGTCGAGGGGGCGGTCCCTGAGGCGACGTTTCTGCAGCAATTGCTGCGCGCGACGAGCCAGTAGCGCCCGCGCCGCGCCGCGGGGCCCTGGGCCTCAAGGGAAGGGATGCCGGTCTGGATCGGCCGGACATCCCTTCCGTCCGCCCAGCCCGGCCCAGGGCGGCACGGAATGAGGAGGGAGGCCCACCAGCAAGCTGATGGCGGCGGACAGCCCCAGCGGATCCAGACGGCACACGCGACAAGGGTGATGGCGATGAAAAACGCATTCTACGCCCAGTCGGGGGGAGGCACCGCGGTCATCAACGCCTCCGCCTGCGGAGTGATCCAGGCGGCCCGAGCCCATCCCGACCGGATTGGAAAGGTGTACGCGGGACGCGACGGCATCATCGGGGCCCTGACCGAGGACCTGATCGACACCAGCCAGGAATCCGACGAGGCCATCGCGGCCCTGCGCCACACGCCGGCGGAGGCCTTCGGCTCCTGCCGCTACCGCCTGAAGGATCTCGACGAGGACCGTGCGGAGTATGAGCGCCTGCTGGCCGTCTTCCGCGCCCATGACATCGGCTACTTCTTTTACAACGGCGGCAACGACTCGCAGGACACGGCCTGGAAGATCTCGCGGCTGGCGGAGCGCGCGGGCTACCCGCTGATCGTCGTCGGTGTGCCCAAGACCGTGGACAATGACCTGCTCGGCACGGACACCTGCCCCGGCTTCGGCTCCGTGGCCAAGTATGTGGCGGTGTCCGTGCTGGAGGCCGCTCTGGACGTGGCCTCCATGGCGCGGACGTCCACGCGGCTCTTCATCCTGGAAGTCATGGGCCGCCATGCGGGTTGGATCACGGCCTCCGCCGGCCTGGCGGCCCGGCGGGAGGGGGATGCGCCGCACGTGCTGCTCTTCCCGGAGGTGCCGTTCGACCCCGAGCCCTTCCTGGCCCTGGTGCAGCAGACGGTGGAGCGCGTCGGTTACTGCATCGTGGTGGCCTCCGAGGGTCTCAGGGACCGGCAGGGGCGCTTTGTGAGCGAGGTCGGCACCCACGACGCCTTCGGGCATGCGCAGCTCGGAGGGGTGGCTCCCATCCTGGCCAATCTGACGACCGAACGTCTTGGGTACAAGCACCACTGGGCCGTGGCCGACTACCTGCAGCGCTCGGCGCGGCACGTGGCGTCCCGCACCGACGTGGAGCAGGCCCATGCCCTGGGCCGGGCCGCCGTGGAGCTGGCGCTGGAGGGTCGCAACGCGGTCCTGCCTGTGATCGTGCGCCTCTCGGACGAGCCCTACCGCTGGACCATCGGGGTGGAGAGCCTCTCGGCAGTGGCCAACAAGGAGCGGGCTCTGCCTCGGGATTTCATCCGTGCGGACGGGTTCGGGATCACGCCCGCGGCGCGCCGTTACCTGGCGCCGCTGATCGAAGGTGAGGATTACCCGCCGTACGAGCATGGGCTGCCATGCTACGTGCAGCTACGCAATGCCCCGGTCCCCCAGGTGCTGCGGGAGAAGTTCGCGGTGCGCTAGTGGCGGTCTGAACTCCGCTGACGCCGCCGATCCGACCCCGGGGTCACCTCTGGTGGTCGGTGCCTGAGGCGATATCCCCGTGTGTCGGGCGGAGGGCCGGGGAACCGGCCGCGGCGTCCGCGCGCAGTGGTTGGCCAAGGCGGGAAGGGGCTCTCCAGAGGCGGGACGGGTTCGGCCCAGCGTGGTCGGTTGCAGGTGGTGCGGGACCATGCTCGTGGACGAATGGCTGCCGCGGAGCGGAGGCGGCGGATGGAGGGGCTTGGTCGCGTTCTGCGCAGCGCTGACGCATGAGTGAGCAAGGGCGTGAGCAGAGAAGGCGAAGTGGGCGCGCCGATCCGTGCACTCGACGAGCACCATATCGATGTCGCACGCCGCCAGCCGTGACAGGCGGCGCAGGCCGCCGCGCTTTTCGTTCCACCCGGACGCCGGTTCGGCGACCGCGACTCCTTGTCCCTTGTCCCTCGCCGCGGTTACCAGGCGCTGCCGCTCCGGGTTGTCCGCCTCGGCCGAGAACACGGGCCTGGCCGCCGCGTCGCTCCGCGCCAGCCATCCTCGACCCGGCGCAGGGCATCGACGTAGCGAGCCCAGAACCGACGGTTGCGTATACGACTCTTCATGCCCGCACCGCACCCCCCCCGCCAGTGCTGTCCAGTC
>JAKAUG010000032.1 GCA_021827805.1 Bacillota bacterium
GTGGTTCGTGACGCCGCCGCCCAGACCTCGTGCGTGCGGAACGCGCGGCCCAGGCGCTGAGGACGGGCCGGCCCGTCATGAGGTGGCCGGGGTACGAGCCCCGACGGGCCCGCGGGTGCTGCGGGTGGCGGGGAGGTAAGCGGGCGGGCATTGCGCCGCCCGCCTAGCGTGTGGTACTGTTCGCGTGCTCTGTTGGTCCTCTGCACCCGTGTGGGCGGTTAGCTCAGTTGGCTAGAGCGCGTGATTGACGTTCACGAGGTCACAGGTTCAAGTCCTGTACCGCCCACCATGAAAAGCCAACAGGCCCCAGGGGTCGCAGGAACCGGGGAGTGCATGGCGTTCCCCGGTTTTGCACTGTCTTCGCCCTTTTTGTGGCGGGGTCGAACACCGAGAACACACCGTGCGAGGGCCGCACACCACCGGAGCACCCGGCGGAAGAGGGCGATCCCCGCCCACGGAGGGCCCCGCCCTCAGCGGCGGGACGCCGGGCACGTGGGACGGCGGGGCGGCGCTGGCATCGACGAGACCCATGAGACTTTCACATGGTCCGGGGAAACGATCCTGCGATGGTCCTGCCCCACCGGGTCGCGGCCGCAAGGGCCGGGTCAAGAACGGGCGACCAAGGCCCCAATAGGGGCCAGGGTGACCCAGGACATGAGCCGCGTCCTGAGCGCTGCAGTTCGCCATCACGTTTGCCTCCTCGCCGCAGCGATCCGGCGGCCCTGCAGCGGCAGGTGCGGGTGGTACTCGGGACGGCGGTCATCCTCCGGTCGGAGCGCCAGGGGCGGGATCTTGGCCTTTCGCCGACCGGGATCCGTGCGGCCCAGACGCTCGGGGACGGCCTGGACCGCATCGCGCACAGGCCATGGGCGACCCAACACCGGAACCGCGAGCTGGACCGGGGCTTGGCTAGAGCACTCGCTCGACGCAGTACGTGGGAACCGCCCAAGAACCAATCGACACGCTTCGCCATCCTGCGCATTTGTGGGGTCTTCTGCCCAACGCCGTGGTCTGATTCCCGCCCGGTGTGCGGACCCACTCGTCATTCAGACCGAAGGATTCGGTGCAGATGCGGCGCTCCTCCATGACAGGCGAGAATTCAACGGTGTTGCGGCCCGCCTTCGAATTGTCGACAGACAGGCTTGTCGAGACCCCTGTGCAGCCGCCGGAGATGCCCTTGCCGAGACGCAGCGCCGTCTGGCGGCGGCTCGGAAGACCGCACAGGGCACATTGGTGAACCGAGTCCTGGCGACAGGCGATGTGTTTGGGGTGGAGAAGGTGTCGTACCGGGCCTTCCAGCGCGCCTTTGGGCGCCCGGTCGGCCTCTGGGCGACGGGTCAAGAAGCGCAAGGGGTGCTTGCACCGCGCCCATTGGGGCCGGTGCTCCAAGCGGAGGCCAAGAGCCAGGATGCTGTACCAGGGCAGACCCGAGCCCGAGAGAGCCTGGCGGAGGCCACTGTGACGCACCCCAGAACCCCCCGGCTTTGGCCGTGGGGAGGTTCAGGTCTGGGTTCGCTCGTTCCCACGCTCCCTGCGTGGGAAGATTGCCGCGGAGCTGCGGATCGCGGGGGCAGCCGCGGTTCACGGAGACGCGTGGGGGGCATCGTCGTGACCGCCTTGGCCCCGGTGTCGACGCTCGCGGGTGCCGTGCGGAGCTTCGAGCCGCATCTGCAGGACTCCGGCGAGATGGTGGATGTGGTGTTCGGCGAGCCCACCCAGTACGGCACAGCGTACCACGCCCTCTGCCAGGCGGTGCTGGCCGAGGTCGGTCCGGAGCCCGAGCGCGGTGCGCATGCGGACCGCGCGGCGCGGGGGCTGGACGCGGCGCTGCGGCACGTGGAGGACCCCACTCTCCCGGCCACGCTGGCCACCTTCCGACGGGAGACGGGCGCGGTCAGCCGGGTCAACCACCGGGACTTCTTTTGGCCACCGATCCTCAAGACGTACGGCATCCTGCGCCGGCTGGGGCTCGCCTGTGCGCCGGATCTGGAGGGAAGGATCCGCGCGGTGGATCCCGCGCGTTCCTTCCGCGCGCGCCCTCCGTCCAACTGGGCGATGGTCTGGCTCTCCGGGGAATGGCTGCGCATGCGGGCGGGCCTGGCGCCAACCACCCAGGAACAGTTCGATGCGTGGCTTGCGCCTTACTTTCAGGGGCCCGTCCTGCTGCCCCTCGGGCTGTATCAGGAACCGGGACTGCCCAACTCGTACGACCTGTTCACGCGCTACCACATGGCGGATGTGCTGTGCCACGGGTACGAGGGGGCCTGGCGCACCGAGATGGAGCTCCTGCTGCAGACCGGACTGAGGCGCAGCCTGGCAGTGCAACTCTCTGACGGCTCCCTGGCCTCGGCGCACCGCAGCACCGGCCAGACCTGGACGGTGGGCGCGGAGTGCGCCTACTTCACGCTCGCCGGCAACTGGTTCCGCGGGCGCGATCCCGCCCTGGCCGAGCGCGCCCACGCGGCGGCCGCTCGCGCCTTTGCGTCGTTCCGGCGCTGGCAACGACCCGGTGGGGTGTACAGCCCGGTCGAAAACCTCCTGCCGCCAGTCTGGCGCGTGGGGTATGAGGGGTACACCGCCGACGGCCACTACGGGAACCTGGCCCTGGGGTTTCTGGCGGCGGCGATCGCGGAGGGCCTGGCGGTGCCCGACGGCGATCCGCCGGCGCGCGCGACGGCGAGGCACATCGAGGGCGCACCGACCCAGCGCGCGCTCTGCCACCGGGGCCCGTACAGCGTGCAGCTCAACGGCCAGCCGGCGCCGCACTATGACGGCTTCGGGCTGGTGGACCTCACCTTCGGCCCGGGACGTCTGCTGCAGATCGCTTCCAGCATGCGCTATCTCGGGGCCCCTGACGCCTTCTACAACCCCGGTCTGGCTCTGCGCCCGGGACCCGGGCGCACCGAGTTGCGTCCCGTGTCCCAGGAACCCATGGACCTGCTCGGCCCGATCGAGCCTGGGCCGGGGCTCGCCAGCCTGAGGCTTGCGGCGCGGGTGCGCGAGGGGCCCGACCGCTACGCGCTGGCCGTGGACGTGGAACCGGACGGCGTGTGGGTCAAGGAGGACACCCCCGGTGTGGCTGGCCACAGGACCCTTCTTCTGCCGTATCCCCGGGATTGCGGCTCGGGGGCGACCACTGCGGTCGCAGTGCACCGCGAGGACGGGCGTGCCGTCGTGGAACTCGGCCTGGGCACGGAGCTGGTCCGCGTGCAGGTGGATGCAGAGGTCGAGAGCGTCCTGAACCTGCCATACGGCTTTGAGAATCGGCGCGGGCTCGGCGGCCTGCTCCGGCTGGACCTGGCCCGGATCTGCGAGGAGGTGCGCTGGCGGGCGGCCGTGGTGCGCTGAGGCCCCCCCTCCCCGGCCGGCAGGCGGCAGGGATCGCCAACGCCGGTGAGAACAGGCGGGGCCATGCAGAAGGAGCAGTCGGTTCCGGCAGCCGCATTTGGTGGGCCCCTGCCCCGCAGGCGTCTCTTCTCCCACGCGATGCGCCTGGCCTCCGCCATGGCGCTGCCGCTCCTGTTCACGGAGGGATGTGGTCCACGGATGGTGCCTTCCCAACGCCTGCCAGAGCCCCCCCTGGTGCACTACCGCATGCCCTACGAGGACCAGGCGTTGACCCAGGGGCCGGGGTTGGAACGGGCGTATGACGAGGCGGCCCTGCTCTCCGCCCTGCAGGGGATCGTGAACCGCACGGCCCCTCGGCTGTACCTGCTGGGGATGCCGAGTTCCGTCTGGGGACTTCCCGGGCCCAGCGTTGCGGACATGGACGCCTTCTGGTGGGAGCGGATGGCGGCCCTGGGCTGGGAGGTCGCCAGGCAGACGGCGCACGTCGCGGCAAGCCTGTCCGAACTGCTGGAGATCTTTGGCCACCGCACACATGGCCTGGTGGTCTGGGACCCGAAGGTGCCGGCCACGGCCAACGTCGCGGCGACCCTGGCCGGGGTCCTGGATCTGCTGCCCGTGGCCTATCGTCCCGCACCCGCGGGTCCAACGCAGGAATGGCAGCTCATCGGCGGGGGCGGGCCCTCACTCTATGCGGAGCTCATCGCCAAGGGCTGGAAGGCGGCCGTGCAACTGGTTCATCCCGACGGCAGTTCGCTCTTCACCGGCCAGGGCACCGTGCCGGGCACGGAGCTGTCCTCCAGTGGCAGCGCCAAGAACGACGCCTACCTCTGGGCCAAGGCGCACTACCTGGACCGCGGCCTCTGCAGCGCGGACAGCATGGGCTATTTCGTCGACGCGTACTGGCTCCAGAACCCCGGCCCTGGCGGCAACTTCTGGGGGAACCTGCTGGCCAACCATGACTACTTCGTGGCCAGGCGCGCGTTCTTCTTCGACCTGGATCCCTGGTCCGACGAAGCCCCCGTGGATGATCCCCATGCCCAGCCGGGCACGGACGCCGCCACGCTGACGGCCATCCTGGCCAGCGCCAACCGGCTCACCAGGGGCAAGCATATGGTCAACATCGGGGGCTTCCCGCCCTGGCAGTTCAAGTACAGCAACTCTCCATCCGCGGGCAGCCAGCACGACCCGGTCGCCACCGAATGGCGTTACGCGGAGATCGTTTCCGCGTATAACGCCTTCATGGAGGCCGACACGTACATGGCCAACGGGTCGTTCACCCAGCACTTCCCGCTGAAGCAGCACTACCCGCAGCCCGGGCCTCCGGACGCGGCGGCGCTCAGGACCCGAGGTCTGATCCAGGCCGACGGCAGCGTGACGCCCGGCCGCTACTTTGCGTTCTATGTCGGGGACTGGGACAGCCCGTCCTGGTTGTGGCACCTGATGCCGACGTTCTGGAACGATCCCGACCGGGGGAGCGTCCCCCTGTCCTGGGCCTTCGATCCCAACCTCTCGCTGCGGGGCGGCCCGGCGATGGTTTGGACCCGCGAGACCGCCACGGCCAACGACAGCTTTGTCGCCGGCGACTCGGGCGCCGGCTACCTCAACCCCGGCGGCCTCCAGACGCCGCGCAGCTCCGGCCTGCCCTCGGGGGTGGCCCTGTGGGCGGCGCACTGCGCCCGCTTCTACCAGCAGTGGGACATCCGGGTGACCGGTTTCATCATCGAGGGCAATGCCCCCTCCATGGGGCCGAGTGGCATGAAGGCGTACAGCAGCTTCTCCCCGGGCGGGATCGTCGGCCAGAAGCTTCCGGCGGAGGAGGTCGTCGACGGCATGCCTGTCATGGCCATGGCCACCGACCTGCCTCGTGATGCGACGCAGGCAGCCGACACGGTGCGGCACAACATGTTCCTGCCCCTGACCGACCTCGCGCAGTTCAAGGTGGCGCGCGCGGTCTGGCTCCCGCCGAGCTGGTACCGCGATGTTGTGCAGAAGATCCAGGCCACCGATGCCAGCGAGGGCCCGATCCACATCCTGGACCTGCCGACGCTGCTGGCCCTGATGGCGCAGGACCAAGCCCACGGCGGCGGACTCGGGGCCTGATCCGCGCCGTCTCGGCATCCGTCCGGCACGCGGGGGCCCGCCCCGCGTGCCGCTTCACAAGACCTTGAAAGTTTCGTCATGCTACCGTCACCACCCTGGGGCAACATGGCACGTGCGCGGCGGGGCTGTGGCTGCCCTGGCCGAGCCCAGACGACACAGGGCGGGAGTGTGGCGGATGCCCAGCTCAGGATCGGCCTCGTATGATCCACGCTCCACTCGCGGGAGGGCTGGCGCACGCGCCCCGGCGGAGGGTGCGCCAGGGCGGCCCCGATCCAGCCGGATGCTGGTGCTCAGCAGCGCCGTCATCCTGGGAATCTACGCCGCCGGATACACGCGCACCGAGGCGGATGCGCGGCGCGCCGCCGCCTCGCTGGCGCATGTGGTCGCCCAGGCCGCGGCGGCGAGCGCGAGCCAGGCGTCCGCCTCCGCGCCCGCGGCAAGCGCGGCCGGTGCGG
>JAKAUG010000208.1 GCA_021827805.1 Bacillota bacterium
GAAGAAGCGCTCGCTCCGTGCTCGACTGGGGCCACAACGAGGCGGGCAGTGCCAAGGGCGGCCACCAGGTCACCGCTTGAGCCGACGACCTCGGCACCGCTCAGGGCGGCCAGGTGCTCTAGGCCGGGGGTGGGCCAGTCGCTGACGACGCGCACCCCGAGGCCCATGTCACGGCGACGCCAGGCCGGGACCAACTCCTTCAGGGCCTTGGTCGCGGCCGCTTCAGGGTCACACGCAATGTCGAAATTGTCGGTCGCGACCAGGACCAGGCCCTCCCGGTCGGCGAAGCCCTTGGCGGGCCCGGCGGGGAAGACAGGAGGGCCGATGGTCAGGGCCTTGACCCCGGTGCCGAGCGGCACCCCCACCACCAGGTCACCCTGCAGTCCGGTCATGAGGCCGTGATGGCCCTCCAGCAGCAGGTCCACGGCGGCGGCACCAAGCCGGCCCGCCAGGTTGCGATCCAGCGCGGTCGGCGAACCGCCTCGCTGCACGTGTCCCAGGATCGTGACCCGCGTTTCCAGCCCGGTGGTCTCCTGGATGAGCTGGCCCAGCTCCAGGGCGTGCCCGGCCCCCTCGGCCAACACGATCAGGTTCTGGCGAAAGCCCCGCTCGAGTCCCCGGCGCAGGCGCCGGCAGACGGCATCGGCACTCCATGGGATCTCCGGGACCAGGATCGTCTCCGCGCCGCAGGCCATGCCGGTCGCCAGGGCGATGAAACCGGAGTGGCGACCCATGACCTCGACGACAAAGGTCCGCTCGTGGGCGGCCGCCGTATCCCGCACACGGTCCACGGCCTCGACCGCCGTGTTCACCGCGGTGTCGAAGCCGATCGTCAGCTCGGTTCCCGCCAGATCGTTGTCGATCGTGCCCGGGACACCGACCACGGGCAGGCCCAGCGCCGCCAGGGCCTGCGCGCCGCTCAGGCTGCCGTCTCCGCCGATGCAGACCAGTCCGTCGATGCCCGCCGCCCGCAGGTTGTCGTACCCCTGCCGCTGGCCGGGAGCGGAGAGGAACTCGTCGCAGCGCGCCGTGAGCAGCATCGTCCCGCCGCGATGGATGATGTCGTGGACCGACTCCGGACCCAGCGGTTCAAATTCCCGGCGCAGGAGCCCGAAGTAGCCGCGGCGGATGCCCGTGATCTGCACACCCCGCCCGATGCCGCGGCGCACGACAGCCCGGACGGCCGCGTTCATCCCCGGCGCGTCGCCGCCGCTGGTCATCACCCCAATGCGCCGCACGTTGCACTCCCTTCGTCTGTGCAGGCCTCCGCCGTCCACATGGTCAGCGAGGCACGGCGCTACCCGCCCCGCGGCACCGCTCCATGCTGCCGGGGCGGGAGCGGTGGGCACTCGGAGCGGGCAGCAGCGTGATCTTCGGGACCCGAAGGCCCGTTCCTTCGTGACCACCCCAGCCAAGAACCGCTACCATGAGCCCAGTCGGACGAGAGGAGTGTTGCCGCCTGATGTCGGAGTTGCGTGCGGTGCATCTGGTGATCCGCCCAGGCCTGCCCCCGACGGCCGGTAACGCTGTGACCGCGGCCCGGTTGGCCCGCCTCGTGCGGCTGGCGGGCGTCACCGTGCACCTGCACACGGCCGACGCCCTGCCGACCGCGCGGCCTGGTCCCGGGGAGGTCGTGCACGCCCTCAACGCGGTGTATGCCGGCCGGGCCGCCCTGCGCTGGGCCTCGGGCGCGCCCGTCATCTGGACGTTCACCGGCACCGACTCGGAACCGCGCGAGCTGGATCTGGTGGCCCCCGCACTGGATGAGACCTTCGCGCTGCTCGTCTATCAGCACGAGCAGCAGGTGCGCCTGGAACGCGTCCGTTCGGACCTGGCCGGTCGCGTGCGCCTGGTCCCCCCCGGCGTGTCGATGCCGAGGCCCGTCCCGCCGCCGCCAGACGACGGACCGATCAGCTTCCTGCTGCCTGCGGGCCTCCGCCCGGTCAAGGGCCCGGACCTGGCCCTCGAGACGGTCGAGGCGGTGGTCGCCGCTGGCCTGCCGGCCCGGCTGCAAATCGCGGGACCGGCCAGAGACGCCGACTTCGCGCAGACGTTCCTGGTCCGCGCCGCCGCCTCCGGCCTGGCGGACTACCTTGGGGAGGTGCCCCACCGCCGCATGGGCTCCGTGTACGGCCAGGCACACATCATTCTGAACACCTCAAGTGTGGAGGGCATCTCCAACGCCCTGCTGGAGGGCATGGCCGCGGGAAGGGCGGTGCTGGCGACCGATATCCCCGGCAACCGCGCCGCGCTGCGGCACGACGTGGATGGCTGGTTGGCTTCTGACGCAACCTTCCCCGCGGCCGCGCTGGAGCTCGCGCGCGACGCCGGGCTGCGCCAGAGACTGGCGCGCGAGGCCAGGCGCTCGGTCCAGGCGCGCTTCTCCGTCCAGGCCGAGGCCAGGGCGCACCTGGAGCTCTATCGGGCCGCCGCGGCGGGCGGGGAGCTGCCTTGAGCCCGGGCGAATGGTGTCTCCGCCTGGACACCGAGGACTTCCTGACCCCCGAGAGCGATCAGGCCCTCGCGGATCTGTTGCGCGTTCTCGAGGAGCGCGGCTCCAGGGCTGTCTTCCCCCTGACCGCCAGCAAACTGCGCTCCTGGCTGCGCCGCGGCCGGTCCGACCTGGTCGCGGCCCTTGCCCGGCAACAGGTCGGCTACCACTCGGACACCCACAGCCTGCATCCCACGATCGCCGAGGAGATGGCGCCGCTCGGCTGGCGGCAGGGCCAGCGGGCCTTCGCCGCACGGGAGGAGGCCGGCTTCGATCTGGTGCGGCGGCACTTCGGCCCGCCGGTCTGCTACACGCAGCCGGGCGGCAACTGGACCGCCGCCGCGCTGCCCGTGCTCCGGTCCTGGGGCGTGACCCTGGAATACAGCGAGGGATGGAACTCCTATCTGGACTTCGGCGCGCGGCCCTGCCACTACCTCGGCGTGCTGCACTGGTCCGCCCCGGTTCTGGCGCCCAAGCCCTTCCTGTCCCAGTTGCCTCAGTGCCTGCCCCGGGCCGTGGAGCAGGTGTTGGAGGGAGCGCGGTGCTGGAAGCCGGGTGATCCCCCCCTCAACGTGGTGGCCCACCCGACCGAACTCTGCACCACCGCCTTTTGGGATGCGGTGAACTTCCGGCGAGGGGCGATGCCGCCGCCAGCCCTGTGGCGGCCCGCTCCCCTGCGGCCACCCCTGGAGATCCACGAGGCGGTGGCCGCCTTCGCCCGCTACCTGGATCTCCTCCGCGAGCAGGGCCTGCGCCTGGTCTCCCTGGAGGAGCTGACCGCGCGCCACGCGGACCGGGCACCGGGCACGCGGCTCGGGCCCGCCGCGGTCCAGGCCCTGGCCCGGGCAACGGCCGCGGACGTGGACTACCGCTGCTCCGGGGGGCTGGCGCTCAGCGCCGCGGAAATCGCCTGGGTCCTGGTGCACGCCGCGGTGCGGCGGCAGGAACCGATCCCGCAACGGGTGCTCGAGGGCCCCCCGGAACCTCCGCCCCCCACCGTCGCGGGCAGCGTGTCCCGCCAGGCCCTCTGGCAGGCGGCGGCGGCGCTGCGCCAGCACCTCGCGGCCACAGGCTGCGTCCCGACCGCCGTGCCCCTCGGGCGGGCGGCTGCGGCTCCGGCTCCCGTCGTGCGCGCCCTGGCCGAGGCCCTGCTGAACGAAGGTGGGCAGGAATTCTCGCTGCGGCCAACCCTCCTGGCGGCCGAGCGGCATGTGAAGGCGGAGGCCGACCTGCACTGGGACTGGCCCGTGTTCCCGGAGGGGTTCGCTCCCCGGGGCCTCCGGCAGCAGGCCCTGCTGCAGTGCTGGACCCTGAAGCCCGCCCCGCTCGAGGCCCCGGTGCAGTGGGAGCGTTGGGGCGGTCAGCCGTAGCGGGTGTTGGCTGACGCACCCGGACGGTCTTCGTTCCGCCCCGCTTCGCGGCGGTGGTGGCGGAAGGCCCGCTCCCGCCTGCGCTTTGGGTTCAGGGCCGCCACGCCGGTGGCAACGCCCGTCCAGGCACGGTGCCCCCAACGCAGACGGCTCGCACCGCCACCGCCACTGGGGCGCCGTGGCCCTCGTGCCCGCTACTGGAGCAGGGCCTGCCGCTCCTTCTCCGAGGCCAGGCGCGCATGCTGGCGGATCATGTCCATCAGGCGCTTCTTGCCCTTCACCGAGCCGATGAGCACCGCGCCCACCAGACGGTCTTCGTTGAAGAAGAGTTTTCTGTACGAGCGCGCCGCCACATCGCAGCGCGTCAGGGAGATCGCCTCCGGCAGGGTCTCCGGCGTGACGCCCAGGACGGAGATGATCGTATCGAAGAGGCCGCTCTGGTAGGTGGGCACGTCCACGTAGGGCTCCTGACCGCCCAGCATGTTCAGCGCGGCCACCCGACCGTGGGCCAGGGCGTTGTCCCAGGTGCCCATCAGGTGGTGGTGGCCGGTGATCTCGTCCTCGTATTCGGCGATGTCCCCCGCCGCGAAGATCCCCGGCACGTTCGTGGCCAGATGGCGGTCGGTGAGGATGCCCTTGCCGGTCCGCACACCGGTGTCCGCCATGAGCTCGGTGTTCATCGTCAGACCCAGTCCGGAGCCCACGAGCTGGCAGTCCAGCATGTGCCCCCCCGTCGTGACGACCCCCGTGGCCACGCCATCGCGCACGACCACATGATCGACCTCCTGGCCGTGGAGGACATGCACCCCGTGGGCCGCGGCGATGGCGTCCACCAGGGCACCGCCCTCCTCGTCCAGGATGCGCCGCAGCCAGCGCGGCCCACGGATCAGCCAGGTCACATCCAGCCCGCGCACATGGAAGGCCTCCGCGAGCTCGTAGGCGATGAAGGAGCCGCCCACCGCCACCGCGCTTCTGCTGTGCTCGATCTGCTCGCTGAGGGCCACCGTGTCGTCGTAATACTGAAAGTTCAGGCAGTTGAGCGCGTCCCCACCGGGAGCCTCCAGGCGGTTGGGGCGCCCTCCGGTGGCCACCAGGAGGGCATCCCAGGGAATCTCCGCGCCCGCCGCCGTCAGCACCGTGTGCTCCTCCACGCTGATCCTGGCCACCCGCGTCTCGGGCAGGAAGCGGATGCCGGCCTCGGCGTGCCAGGCGACGGTCTTCAGGAAGACCCGGCTGGCGGGGACCTCGTTCTTCAGCATGCGCGGCAGCGTGACCCTGTTGTACAGGGGATAGGGCTCATCGGTGATCAGCGTGACCTGGCAGGATGGGTCCTCTTGCCGCAGCGTCTGCGCGCAGGTGCTCCCCGCCGCGCCGTTGCCCACGATGACAAAGCGCCGCCCCTCGCGGTTGGCCACCGGTCCGCCCCCCCGTGCATCACCCGTCGCGCCACTCCGGCACCGGGCCGCTCAAGCCAGTTGGTTTATACCACAGGCCCGCCGCGGACCGTGGCCATCCAGGCACCAGAGCGTGCTGGGGACCGCGCCCCCCTTCAGATGCGCCTGCTCGGCCCCCAGCTCAGCGGGGGGGTCAGCTGGTCGCCCGAGTGAGGCGATGGCGTCTGAGGACGGCGCGGAGCGATCCGGCTGGGTCCCCGCAGGCGGAGCGCGCCACCCGCTGAGCGTCAGCCCCCACGCCGTGGCGGCGAACTCCGTCCGCTTCCACGGCCGTCCCGCCGACGGGGGGCATCCCCGTTCGTCGCGGTGGCGAAGAGGACAACGAAGTTGAAGCGGTACCGGCGCGAACGCCGCCGAGCGCGCTCTCCTGGCTGCCCGGCGGGTCCTGGTCCGCGTCGTCGCGCGAGGGCGCCGGTCGTGGCGCTGACCGCTCGTTCAGCCTGTGCGCGGGTCTCCGCGCCATCCGCGACCAGTTGGCTCGCGCTTCCGGCACCCACAACGCGGCGCATGGGATCCGCGCTCGCCGATCTGTCCCCGCACCTGGGGCGCGGTCGTCTCTTCCGCCAGCACCCGGTATC
>JAKAUG010000365.1 GCA_021827805.1 Bacillota bacterium
GGCCTCCGCGGAGACCACGATCTGATCCATGCAGACCCTGCCGCGCACCGGGGCCTGCACCCCGCCCAGAAGCACGTGCCCGCGGTTGCTCAGGTCGCGGCGCCAGCCGTCGGCGTACCCCACCGGCAGCGTGGCCACCCGCTCGGGGGCGGTGGCGACGTAGGTGGCTCCGTAACTCACGCCCTCTCCGGGCCTCAGTTCCTTGACCATGGCCACGCGCGTATACCAGGACAGCACGGGGCGCAGCTCGTCCGCCGCGACGTGCTCCGAGGGCGCGTAACCATAGAGCCCGATGCCCGGACGGCAGAGGTCCAGGTGCAGTTCGGGCAGGCGCAGGGTGGCCGCGGTGTTCCCCGCATGGCGCCAGCGGGGTCGCACGCCGCGTGCTGCCAGGCCCTCGAGGACCTCGGCGAAGCGCCGCCCCTGTTCGCGTGCCGCGGCAAGGGACGGCTCGTCGGCGGTGGCCAGATGCGTGAAGACGCCGGCCAGTTCCACGCCGGGCAGGCCGGCGGCGTCGGCCACCTCAGCGATCGCCCGCTCGACCCCGGCCTCGTCGCGGGCCGGCCAACCAAGCCGGCCCATCCCGGTGTCGATCTTGGCGTGCAGCCTGGCCCGCAGCCCCAGGCTCCGGGCCGCCGCACCCAGCGCCCGCGCGTCCTCCACGCAAAAAACCGCCTGGTCGAGGTCGGCGGCGACCACCTCGGCGGCCCGCTCGGCCGGCGTCCAGCCCATGATCAGGATCGGGCCCAGGAGACCGGCCCGGCGCAGCGTCACCCCCTCCTCGAGGATGGCCACGGCCAAGCCGGTCGCCCCCGCCTCCAGGGCCGCGTGCGCCACGGGAACGGCCCCGTGCCCGTAGGCGTCCGCCTTCACGACGGCCAGCAGGCCTGTCTGGGGCCCAAGGTGCCCCCGCAAGACCTGGACGTTGTGGCGCAGTGCCTCCAGATCCACCTCGGCCCACGTGGGACGCACGGCGGTCTCCCCCTTCGCCACGATGCGCCGCCTACGCGCCGGCGCCCAGCATCTGGCGAAAGGCCGGCGGCACGTGGGCCAGGACATCGCGGGCCAGCAGGGCGCGGCGGCCCTGCGCGACGGCGGCCAGATCGCCCGCCAGCCCGTGCAGGTACACGCCCGCCGAGGCCGCCGCGACGGGCTCCAGTCCCTGGGCCAGGAGCCCGCCGATGATCCCGGCCAGGACGTCTCCCGTGCCGCCGGTGCCCATGCCGTCGTTGCCAGTCGGATTGCAGGCCACCGTGCCCTCCGGAGTCCCCACCAGCGTCCCTGGGCCCTTGAGGACCGCGACGCAGCGGCCCTCGGCCGCCAGGCGCCGCACCGCCGCCAGGCGGTCGCCCTGAACGTCCCCCACGGAAAGGCCCAGCAGCCGCGCGGCTTCCCCAGGGTGTGGCGTCAGCACCAGCTTGCCGCTGGCGCTCCGCACCAGCGCCAGGTCCAGCACGTTCAGCCCGTCGGCGTCCAGCACCATGGGACCGGCAAAGGTCCCGAGCAGGCCCTCCAGGGTTCGGCGCACGCCTGGGCTTCGTCCCAGGCCCGGTCCTGCCACCACGGCGTCGACCCCGGCGAGCAGGGAGGGGAGGTGATCCCCCGCGGCCTCCGCCAGGGTGCCGTCCTCCGCCGTGGGCAGCGGGCGCAGGGTGGCCTCCGCCAGATGCATCGCGACGGAGTCGCTCATGCGGTCCGGATGGGCCACCCGGCAGAGCCCACAGCCCGATCGCAACGCGCCCTCGGCGCAGAGGGCCGGGGCGCCGGCCATCCCCACCGAGCCGGCCAGGACCAGGACCGTGCCGTAGGTGCCCTTGTGCCCGACCGGACGGCGCAGCGGCAGCAGGCTGGCGGCCACCTCCTCCGTCAGGCCATGGATGACGGGCAACCCGTGCCAGGCGGCCTCCGGCAGTCCCAGCGGCTCGAGGAGCACCGTTCCGGCGTAACTCCGGCCCGGCTCCGCGAACAGCCCCGCCTTCACCGCGCCCATGCAGAGCGTGCGGCTGGCGCGGATGCACGGGCCCGCCGGTCCCAGGCCCAGATCCCCGGAGAGGCCGGAGGGGATGTCCGCCGAAAGGATGGGCGCCCCCGAGGCGTTGGCGGCGGCGATCACGTCGGGGAGGGGCGCACGGGGCACACCGTGAAAGCCCGTGCCGAAGAGGCAGTCCAGTACCACCCCTGCCGCATGGATCAACTCGGCCGTCTCCGCCAGCGCGGGGTGCATCAGCACCGGGACCGCCGCCGGGCGCAGGAGATCCAGGTTGCGGCGCGGCACCAGTTCCATCCGCTCGGGATCGCCCCAGAGCAGGACGCGTACCGGGACGCCCCGGGCCCGCAGGTGGCGGGCCGCGGCCAGGCCATCGCCCCCGTTGTTCCCGGCGCCGGCCAGGACCAGCGCATGGCCGGCGCGGCCGGCCTGCCGCCGCATCTCGGCGGCCTCCCGCGCGAGGGAGGCACCCGCAACCTCCATGAGGGATACCACGTCCAGGCCATGTTCCACCACGGCCCGCCGGTCCAGTTCCCGCATGGCCTCCACGCCCATGAGTCTCACGACGTCTGCCCCCCTGGCGCTCCCTCGGCCAGCGCCGTGGCCAGCGCCATGCCCCCGGCGTGCGAGATGCTGAGGTGGATGCGCACGACCCCCAGGGAGCGCGCCAGCTCTTCCGCCCCCGGGCCCAGATGCAGCACGGGACGGCCTCCAGGTTCGTGCCCCACCTCAAGTTCCATGAACCCGAGCCGCATGCCCACGCCCAAGGCCTTTTGCACCGACTCCTTGGCGGCGAAACACCCCGCCAGCCGCTCCCAGCGGAGCGGTCCGGCCTGGCCCGCCCGCTCCAGCTCCCTGGGCGTGAACAGCCGCCCGAGCAGCGAGGGATGCCGCCGGCAGGCCGCCTCGAGGCGCGCCACCGGGGTCAGATCGCATCCGGTACCGATGATCGTCGCCCCCACCCCCGCCCGTCCCGCCGGAGAGTTGGCTCCCCCTGGCCCCGGTCCTTCCGGTCGGCGCGCGGGCGCATGGCGGTCGCCACTGTGCCCATGGCCCCGCTCAAAGCGTGCCGGGCGGATCGGGCCGCCATGCACCCGCGCGTGGTGCCGCCGCCCCGGAGGTCAGGCCCCGCGGCCGATGAGCACGCCGGCCCCAAACACCAGGGCGCCGCCGAAGACCACCTGCACGACGGACAGCCAGATCCGGGTGCCGAAGTACCGGTGGCGGATCACGGCGATGGCGGCCAGCTCCACAGACACGACGACGTAGGCCAGGCTGAGGGCGATGTGGATGTTGGCGATTAGGAAGGGCAGGGCGTGACCGATCCCACCGACGAAGGTCATCAGACCGATGATGACGCCCCGGCCCAGCGGCCGGCCCCGGCCGGTGAGGCTCCCGTCGTCGGAGAGCCCCTCGGCGAAGGCCATGCTGATCCCGGCGCCGATGGAGGCGGCCAGGCCGACCAGAAAGGCCGTGTGCGACTGGTGGGTGGCAAAGGCCGTGGCGAACAGCGGGGCCAGGGTGGACACGGAGCCGTCCATCAGGCCGGCCAGGCCCGGCTGCACCACCTGCAGGATGAAGGTGTGGCGATCACCCCGCACGGTGACGCCGGTCGTCAGCTCGTCCGGAGGCTCCTGAGCCTCAAGCATTTGCCCGCTCACCCGCTTCCTCGCCCTCCGCCCGCGCTGCGCAGGCCGGGCACAACCCGTGCAGGAGTTCCGTTCGGGCCAGCACGAGGAATTCACCGACCCGCTCGGGCAGGGTGTGCTGACCAAACGGCGCAGGGGCGTCCTGGATGCGGTGGCAGCGCACACACACCAGTTCCGCATGGGGAGAGCAGTCCGGATCGTAGTGGATCTGGCCGTCGCCCGCGGCGAAGCGGCGCAGTTCCCCGGCCTCGGCCAGATCGTTGAGGGCCGCATAGACAGTCGTCAACGAGAGGTGCGGCAGCGCCGGCATGAGCCGCGCATGCAGCGCCTCCGCCGTGGGATGGGTGGTGTCTCCCAAGAGCGCCTGGTAGATGAGGGCGCGCTGCGGCGTGATCTTGCCGCCGCGCGCACGCACTCTCTCCAGCAGTTCCTGCACCGAGCGCAAAGGGCAGTGGGCCTCCTCTGAACCGAGTGGCATTCTGCTACTATTTTAGATTGGCGAGCGGTGGAGTCAAGAGCCGGTTTTCATCTGGGCCACGTGACGCGGATGCCCCAGGAGCAGCTCCGCGGCCTCGCCCAGGGACTCCACCAGTGTGGGATGCGGCAGGCTGATCCGACCCAGATCCTCGAGGCTCAGGCCCGATGAGACCACCACCGCGGCCGCGCCGATCAGTTCCGTGGCGTGGCTGCCAATCAGATGCACCCCGACCACGCGGCCGCCAGCGGCCACGACCTTGCAGAGCCCGTCGGTGTCTCCGGCCGCGTGCGCGCGCCCCAGGGCCGCAAACGGGATGCGCGCAACCTCGGGCTGGTGCCCCGCCTGGCGGGCGCGGGCCTCGTCCCATCCCACCCACGCCACCTCCGGCGCGGTGTATACCGGATGCGGCACCGGGCTCAGGGTGGGCAGCGGTACGCCGAGAATTCCCGCCACCACACGCCCCGCCTGCTGGAAGGCCGCATGCGCCAGGCCCGGGCCACCCACCGCATCCCCGAGGGCCCAGACCCCTGACGTCTCAGGGCAGCGCATTTCGGCGTCCACGACGATGGCCCCGCCGGGGTGGCGGCCGATCCCGGCCTCCTCCAGCCCCAGATCGTCGGTGCAGGGCCGCCGGCCGGTGGCGACCAGCACGCGCTCGACCGGCACCGTCAGCTCACCCTGCGGACCTTGAGCCCGCACCACCGGACCGGGGGCCACCTCCAGCACCCGGACCCCGGTGTGCACAGCAACCCCCTGGCGGCGCAGCGCAGCCTCGAGCCTGCGGGCGATCTCCGGGTCCGCTCCCGGCAGCAGCCCGGGCAGCGCCTCCAGGAGGGTCACGCGCGCGCCGAGCGCGGAGTATGCGGTCGCGAACTCACAGCCGATGGCGCCCCCGCCGATGATGGCCAGCCGAGGCGGCAGCTCCGGGTCGGCGAGCAGGCGGTCGCTGTCGAGCACGCCCGGCTGATCGAGGCCCGGCAGCGCGGGCCAGGCGGGGCGAGATCCCGGCGCCAGGACGATGGCGTCTGGGGCCAGCTCGCCCCCGTCGGCCCCGCTGACCACCACCCTGAGCGAACTCCCCGCCTGGGGTACCAGCCGTCCTCGGCCGCGCAGGACGGTCACCCCGGCGGAGCGCAGCAGCTGCCCCAGCCCGCCGGCCAGACGCTGCACGGTCCTCTGCTGCCGCGCCCGCACCGCGGGGAAGTCCACCACCAGATCCTGAGCGCCGAGACCGAACTCCCCCGCGCGCCGGATCTCCCGCGCAACCCGTGCGGTCTCCAGCAGGGTCTTGGTCGGGATGCAGCCGCGGTGCAGGCAGGTCCCACCAACCTCGGCCTCCTCGACCAGATGCACCCGTGCGCCGGCCTGTGCCATGGCCAGCGCCGCCGCGTACCCGCCGGGTCCCCCACCGATCACCGCCACTTCGCGCAAGGGCTGTCGCCTCCCCGGACGCGGTGTTCCGGGCCGCCGGGCCCTCCTCCTACCGCGGTTCACACGCCCACGGCGTCGATCAACGGGGAACTGCCGGTACCGTGCCCCCGCAGTACAGGCGCACATGCGGCTGGCGCCCGCGCAACTCCCCCCTCGAAGCGGGCGAAGAGCGGATGCAACCGCGGGGTTGCCGGTTGAGACCGGGCGCGCGACATCGAGGGCGAGGGATCTCCTCAGGGACAGACACATCCGCCCTCGCGGGGGCGAGAAGCGCCCCCTTTGTGCCGCGCGGATCCAGGCGGGCAACCGCCGTGCACCAGGTGGTCTGCAACACACCTCTG
>JAKAUG010000450.1 GCA_021827805.1 Bacillota bacterium
ACCGGGCCTGCATCTGGGTGGTGGCCGGCCTGGCCGAGCGAGAGGGGGCCCAGGTGTACAACAGCGCCGTCCTGCTGGACCCGGGGGGCAGGGTTGTTCTGCGCCACCGCAAGATCCACGAACTGGCGCTGGCGCGCCACCTGTATCAGGTGGGAGACAGCCTGGCGGTGGCACGCACCAGCCTTGGCACCATCGGCCTCGCCATCTGCGCCGACCTGTTCCCCTCCCACGTGGCCCTGGGGCACGCCCTGGCGCGTATGGGCGCAGGCGTGATCCTCTCCCCCTGCGCTTGGGCCGTGCCCGCCACACACGACCAGACGCGGCAGCCCTATGGGGCGCTCTGGCTGGAGTCCTACGGGGCCCTCGCCCGCGAAAGCAACGTGGGTGTGGTGGGTGTCAGCTCGGTGGGGCCGTTGGAGGCCGGGCCCTGGGCCGGACGGCGATGCATCGGCTGCTCGCTGGCGATGGGGCCGGGAGGCACGGTCCTGGACAGGGCGCCCTACGGTGAACAGGCCGAGTGCCTGCGGGTGGTGGACATCCCCTGGCCGCAGGCGGGCCGGGAGCCTGATGAACCCTGAGCGGGTCAGGCCCCGCTGAGCAGAGCAGGCATCTCCTCTGTCCAGTCATGGCGTGGGGCATCTCCCCACAGGCGTTCCAGATCGAAATACTCGCGCACCGCGTCCTGAAAGACGTGGACCAACACGTCACCGCAGTCCAGGCACACCCAGCGGCCCTCCGCATACCCCTCACTGCGCAGGACCGGGAGGCCGTGCTCGCGCAGCGCCTCGTGCACCGCGTCGCAGAGCGCCTGCACGCCAAGACGCGAGCCGCTGCTGGCCACCACAAAGTGGTCGGCCACGGACGTCAGGGCGGAGACGTCCAGCACCGTCACGGCATGAGCCTTCTTGGCGACCAGGGTCTGGCAGATCAATGCCGTCTCGGCCGTGGCCTCGTGCTGCTCCAGGTTGGGCAGTTCGTGTCCCTCCTCGCCCTGCATGCTACGCCTGGCTCTGCGGCTCGGTCAACGCGAGGAAGTACCAGGACCGCCGGAAGCTGGCGCGCCGCGGCGGCTCAGGAGCGCGTTGCGCGCCTGGACCGTGCGCACGGAGATCGGCCGACCCCTGTCCAGGAGCCGGCGCAGCGAACCCTCCAGGGCCGCCAGGGTTGCGGACTCCAGGTCCTGGTCCGCCAGGATGCGCAACTCGGCGAGTTCTGGTTCGGCGTGTCCCGGCTCGAGGAGGTCGGCCAGATAGACAAGGCAGTCCAGGGGCCCCATGTCCGCGGCGCCGGTGGTATGCCGGTCCACCGACCTCAGCACGGCGGCGCTGAGGTCGGGCCAGCGCTCCGGCAGCAGCCTTGCGGCCACCGGCCCGTGCAGGGTGGACGAGACGACCTGTGCCGGCTCCTGGTCGGCGTCGGGCACGCCCGCGCGAAGGGCCAGGGCCACGATCTCGCTGGCGGACACCTCACGATACCAGTCGTGCAGCCACCCCGCCAATTCAGCGTCCCTGGGATCGAGGCCGTGGCGCAGGGCCAGGCGACGGGCCGTCTCGGCCACCCGCGCGCAGTGCTCGGCGCGAGGGGCGCTCAACTGCGCGCGCACGGCCGCGGCCACCTCATCCAGCTCGGGCACACTCGGTCCCTCCGTCCTCCAGGGGCCCTACGCTCCCGCCACGTAGAGTCCCCGCCGCCGGATGTAGGCGCGCACCGTCTCGGGCACCAGATAGCGCAGCGGTTCTCCGGCCTGCGCCCGCCGCCGCAGGTCCCGGGAGGAGATGTCCAACAAGGGCACCTCCAGAAGCTCAAGCTGGGGGCGCGCCTGGACGGGCCGCTCGGCGAGCCAGCGCTCCACCGCCTGGCGGGGCCAGCCGGGGCGCAGAAGACCGACGAAGGTGGCCAGGCGGTACAACCGCTCCGGGTCGTGCCAGGTGTGCAGCTCCGTCACGCTGTCCGTGCCCAGGAGCCAGAAGAGGCTCGCCTGAGGGTACTGCGCCTGCAGGGCGGCCAACGTATCGACGGTGTACGAGGCCCCTGGACGGAGCAACTCGACCTCGCTGCAGCTGAATCCGGGGTGATCGCCAATCGCCGCTCGCACCATCTCCAGGCGGTCGGCCGCCGGGCTAACGCCCTCCTCCCTCTTGTGCGGTGGCTGGCCCGCGGGGATGAAGAGGACGAGATCCAGCCCGAGCCGCAGGCGCGCCTCCTCGGCGATGACGAGGTGTCCGAGGTGGATGGGATCGAACGTGCCGCCCAAGAGCCCGACACGCACGGCCGACCCTCCCCTCCTAGCCGTCCTCGCCGGGAAGCGGCTCAGCTTCCCACTCGGCGGGCTTGCCGTCCTCACCCAGCGTGAAGGTCCACTCCCCAAGGCGCACCGCATCCCCGGGCGCGACACCCACGCGCCGCAGCAGGCTGTCGACCCCAGAACGCAGGACCGCCGCCAACAGATAGTCGAGCGCCTCCGCGTTGTCGAGGTCCGCCATCAGGCTCAGCCGCTCCAGCGTGGGGTCCTGGAGCCGCCAGACCCCGTCGGCCTCCCGTACCACCGAGCGTCGGCGACCGCCACCCCTGACCACCACCACGTCCTCGGTTTGCTCGCCCGGCAGGGGCAGGCGGGGGGGCTGCCGCTCGAGCAGTTCGAGGAGCATCCGCACCAGTTCCTCTGTGCCCTGGCCCGCGGCCGCCGAGAGTCCCACAAACCCCGCCAGATCTCGGGCGGCGTCGCGCAGAGCGGGCGCGTGGCCCTCCCACGCGGGCAGGTCCGCCTTGTTGGCGGCCAGGATGCGCGGGCGCGCCGCCAGTTCCGGGCTCTTGTACCGCAACTCGGCCTCGATGATGCCGAAGTCCTCCACTGGGTCCCGTCCCTCGCTGCCCGCGGCGTCCACGACGTGCACGAGCACCCGGCAGCGACTCAGGTGGCGCAGAAACTCGTTGCCGAGTCCCCGCCCCTCGTGCGCACCCTCCACCAGACCGGGGATGTCCGCCAGGACCATTTCCCGGCTGTCGCGGCGCACCACCGCCAGCTGGGGCTCGAGCGTCGAGAATGGATAGGCGGCGATGCGCGGCCGCGCCGCCGACACCGCCGCCAACAGCGTGGACTTGCCGGCGTTGGGCATGCCCAGCAGCCCGACGTCCGCCAGGACCCGCAGTTCCAACGCCAACGAGATCTGCTGCCCGGGTTCGCCGCGTTCCGCGAAGCGCGGAGACTGCCGGACACTCGATGCGAAACGGGCGTTGCCCCGGCCGCCCTGGCCGCCCCGTGCCACCAGCAGCGTCTGTCCAGCCTCCAGCACCTCGGCGAGCACCTGCCCGCTCTCGCGGTCGGTGGCCACCGTGCCGAGCGGCACGGGGATCCGCAGCGTCTCTCCGTCCCGCCCCCGGCGGTTCGAGTTGCCTCCGGCCTCGCCGTCGAGCGCCCGGAATTCTCGTCGGTGTTGAAAGGAGATGAGCGTGGCGAGCTCGGGATCGCCGACCAGGACGACATCGCCGCCCCGGCCTCCGTCACCGCCGCTGGGTCCCCCCATGGGGACATACTTCTCGCGCCGAAACGCGACCACACCGCGGCCTCCGTCACCGGAACGCACCAGGCATTGCGCCTGATCGATGAACACCTGGCAACCCTCCACCCCAAAGCCGCGGCCCGCCCGGGAACAGCATGCCCCGGCGGGCCGGCGGCGCGGGACCGGGGATGCCTACTGTGCCTCGCTGGCGGGCAGAACGCTCACGCGCTTGCGCCCGCCGGGACCGGTGGCGAAGTGCACCACGCCCTGCACCATGGCGAACAGCGTATCATCGGACCCGCGCCCCACACCCGCACCGGCGCGAACCGGCGTACCGCGCTGGCGGACCAGGATGCTCCCGGCCGTGACGATCTGGCCGTCGAAGCGCTTGATCCCCAGGTACTGGGGCTGGCTGTCCCGACCGTTGCGCGAGCTGCCGCCGCCCTTTTTATGCGCGAACCGCTGCAGGTCAAAACTCCACATCGCGCCGTCACCCCTTTGGCTGTCGGGCCTGCTCGCACAGACGCACCGCGTCCGGGTGCGCCGCCTGGATCTCCCGCAGGCCCAGCCACATGGTCTCAAGCACATCCGCCGCCCGGGCCCCGAGGCTCGGCCCGAGCTCCCGGGGGAGCAGGCAATCGAAGTGCCCGGGCCCCTCGCGCACCTGGACCGCGAGGCCGAGGTGGCGCTCCAGGCCCAGAGCGGCCGTCTGGACCAGGGCCGACACCGCGGCGCAGACCATGTCCTCGCCCGCGGGTCCCTGGCCGGCGTGTCCCGCGGTGCTGTATCCACAGGCGCGGCCCGCCGCGTCCCGGTACAGCGCCACACGCACCATCTCGACCTCCGCTACGCCTCGGCCTCCGCGTGCGCCTCACGGATCTCAAGGATGCGGACGCGCGTCAGATCCTGACGATGGCCGGTCTTGCGACGGTAGTTGACCTTGGACTTGTACCGAAACACGTCGATCTTGCGTCCGCGGACCTGGGCCTCGATGCGGCCCACGACCACCGCGCCGGAAACAAGCGGATCTCCAGGGACCAGGCGTCCATCACCGGACAAACAGAGCACGCGCTCAAAGGTGATCTCGTCCCCGGCCTTGCCGGGGCAGCGCTCCACCTCGACCACGTCGCCCTGAGTGACCCGGATCTGCTTGCCCCCCGTCTCGACGACGGCATACATCACGCAATCCTCCCGCGGCCGAGCGGCCGCCTGCCGCCGCCGACCAGCGGGGCCCGTGCCCCCGATGCTAGCCAGTCCCACGGCAAAGTGTCAACCGCGCAGCCTCCAAGGGCACGTGGCTACTTGACCTTGACGGTCGCGCCGACCTCTTCCAGCTGTCCCTTGATCGTGGCGGCCTCCTCCTTGGAGACCTTCTCCTTCACGGGCCTGGGGGCGCCATCCACCAGGTCCTTCGCCTCCTTGAGACCGAGCTGGGTGATGGTGCGCACGACCTTGATGACCTGGATCTTCTTGTCGGCCGGCGCGGCCTCCAGGATGACGTCGAACTCGGTCTGCTCCTCAACCGGCGCCGCGGCCTGCCCCGCGCCCGCCGGAGCGGCCGCCGGCGCGACGGCCACCGCGGCCGAGACGCCGAACTTGGTCTCGAACTGCTTGACGAGATCCGCCAACTCCAACACCGTCATGCCCTCGACGACTTCCAGGACCTGCTCCACCTTGGACACCTGGGCCACCTCCTCAACGCTCTCGACCATCCCGCGTCCCAAGACCTCGGTCTAAGCGGACTCGGCACCCGCGGCGGCACCGCCGCGCGCCTTTGCCAGCTGATCGGTCAGGCTGGCCAACTGCCGCAGGGGTGCTCCCAGAACGGTGGCCGTCGCGACCAGCGGGGATGCCAGGGCCGCCGCCACCCGGGCGAGCAGCACCTCACGCGAGGGCAACGTGGCCAGGGCGGAAACGTCCGCGGCGGCCAGCACCCGCCCCCCGAGGACGCCGCCCTTGAGCGTGAGGCTCTGATGATCCTTGGCGAAGGCCACCAGCTCCCTGGGCCCGGCAGTCGGGTCCCCGTCGCTGAAGGCGACGGCCGTCGGCCCCTGGAGCATTCCGTCCAGACCGGTGACCCCAGCCTGCTGCCCCGCCAGACCGATCAGGGAGTTCTTGACGATGCGGTATTCCACATGCGCGGCCCGCAGGCGCCGCCGCAGCTCCGTGTCCTCGGCCACCTTGAGTCCACGGTAGTCGAGGACCACCGTGGATGCGGCCCCGTTCAACCGCTCGGCAACCTGAGCCACGGTCCGCTCCTTCTGGATACGCGTCGCGGTCCCCACCTGGCCCCGCGCCATGCCGATCCCTCCCGCTGGCGGGCTCTGCTCCGACACCGAAAAAAC
>JAKAUG010000076.1 GCA_021827805.1 Bacillota bacterium
GTTACCGGAAGACCAGCGGCGCTGCTCCACGTGCGGCCAACCGTACGAGCCGATGCCAGGGATGTTCGCCATCAATGCGCTCAGCAACCTCGGTCAGGATGGCGGCCGCATCCACCTTCGGGATGGTGCCCGCGCGAGGTGTTCTTCGAGGTACTCTTGCGCACGCCTGATGGCGCGAGTGCGAACGGTCGCCTCTTGCGCTGGGTTCAGCGCCTTCTTATCCATCGCCTCTCTGGCCCGGGAAGCGTAGGATGTTGCCTCCCGGTTTGCTTCGCCCCACGCCGCCGCATGCACGACGGCCAAGCCGAGGAGCGCCGCTGCCTCCAAGATCTCCTGCCTGCGGCTCAATGTCTGCCCGCCTTCAGGAGGCGAAGGTCTTCCTCTGTGCTGGGCAAACTGTCGCGGCAACGCTCCAGTTTGCGCAAGAGAGCATGCGCCTGCCGACGTTCCTCCCCGACGTTGTGGGTAGACTTCAGCGCGGCGTAGTACGCCACCCAATCAGGGGGATCGTTGATGAGCGTTTCCGCCAGCAGCAGCGTTCTCCATGCTGAATGGGCCAAAGCGGGGACCCCCCGCTCCTGCAGCAGAACCTTGGCCGATATGGATGTATCCACGAGCCCCAACCTACCCAGAGGCGGACAAGGTTTCAGCGAACCCGTATCCCCCGACAACAGGATGCCGGCACGCAGGGCCGCAGGGCCGCATTCACCGCCACGTCAAAGGTTCGGTACTCGGCCGCGTGCCGGTAGGTGCAACCATGCACATCCAGTTCGACCGCGTACCTTTCACGCATGCGCGCAACGAGGGCGTTCCGTTCCTCGGGAACCTGCCCATAGTCGTCTCCGATGATGAACAGGTAGTAGTCGCTGTCCGCGGTTGCAAACCCGGTGGCCCGCGAACCGATTGCGAGCAGCGCTTGCGGCGATGTCCGCAGCATGGCGAGAACACCCGCACAGAGTGGGTCCCATACAGGGTCTTCTTGTTCTGGTGCGGCCATCCCCGTACCCCCTTCCCAAGACCATCGTACCACCGGGCACATCACGCGGCGCGACCGCTGGCATGAGGCGCCTACTCGCAGACCGACGGTCACCCCGGGGGCCCACTGTGCAGCAGGCCCTCTCTGCGATATCTGCCACAGAGGGACCTTCACGTGTCGCCAGCAACCCGAAGCCGTCGCGCGCTTCCCTGGCCCGGCCTCGCCTGCATCGCCGGCGGATTTCGGTCATGTCGGCCACCTGTTTCGGTCCAAAGCGGCCACGGCGCCTCCCGCTTCCGCAGCGACCGCCGCCCCTGTTGTCATCAAAGCGCCGGATGGCCGCCCGGTGCACATGCCCGCCCACGCGCGACCCCAAACGCGATTCTCGCCGGGCGGGATGCCGTGACCACCGAGGAACAGGCCCTGGCCCTCAGAGAACGTCAAGCGCAGGCGCCGAGGAGGCAAGTGTAGGTGGCAGCCCGCAATGGTGGAAGGATCGTATCGGCAGGGACCACAGCGAGCGGGGGGCGCGGTACGCCCTGATTGTTTCGATCGACACGTCTGCCTTGAACGTCGATCTGTGGACCCCGGTGGCGCAGCAGGTTGGAGTCCCCATCATGCTCACGCCGTAAGACGCGGCGCGCCGCGCCATATCGATTGTCTTGTCGCGATGGTCCAAGGTGGCGACCGGAACACAGGCGTCTTGCTAGCGGAGGCTGGTCTGACCGCCAACCACTTACGCAGCCTCCTGCAGGCGGACAGTCGAGGGGAACCGCCACCTCTTCCCTTGGTGCACGCCATCCGGTACTTGGCCATCAGAGGGTGCCTGCGATCCTCACTCGGCTCGGCTCCCCAGGCGACCAGCCTCGCACCGTAACGCTTCTGGCGACGGCGGCGTCATCACTTTGGAAGGGGCGGGACAGAGCCCGTGGAAGGGTGGAACACCCCAGACCTAGTTGCCCGGGCGTGCGCCGGGGACATGGACGCCTTCACCGAGATCTGGCGGCGGGAGTGGCCCCTCCTGGTCCGTGTGGCCTGGGCCGTCCTCGGCGATTTTCATGACGCGGAAGACGTCGCCCAGGAGACGCTGATGCGCGCCCTGGACCACCTCTACGAGCTGCGCGAGCCCGCGGCCTTTGGCAGTTGGATCCGGACCATCGCTCTCCACTTGGCCCGGGACCGCCTGCGGCACATGACCCGTCAGTTGCACCGCCACGAAATGGAGGCACGGTTGGGGGACTCCGGCCCCGCCCTGGCACCGGACCCCGTTCTTCTCACGGAGGCGGCGCTCAACGCCGAGGGCATTGAGGCGGCATTGACGAAGCTTCCCGCCCGGCAACGCGAGGCCCTCCTTGCGGTCGCGGGCGGGGAGTCTCCCGCCGAAATCGCCCGGCGGCTCGGAGTGCGACCGGGTGCGGTTCGTGCGGCGCTGCACCGCGCACGCGAACGGCTGGTGGATTGGATCCCGCAGCCCTCCACGACCCACAGAAGGAGGCGTCCCGGCATGGACCGGCAACGGATCGCGGAAAGCATCCGTGAGTGGGGCTTCTTGCTTCGAGACACAGCATTCGTGCTGGATGTGGGCGAAGGTCGTCGCATGGGCGATGCAGAGGTCGTCGTGGAGCACGTGATCTGTGATGCGGGGATGGCATTGGTGCTTTGGCGGCTCCGAGGTGAGGCGCCGGTCAACGGGCTTCAGATTCAGGGGCGCCGCACGATGGGGGGCGCCCCTGACGGACTTCGTTACGCGTGGATGGACCAGCCCCAAGGTGGCACACCCCTGCGTCTCGCATGGGCCGGGACGACCGGGCGCTTTCCAGACATCCGTTGGAGTAGCAACCTGGCCGCCATGGAGGTGAACGTGCCCGGATGGGACGGCGGTCGATCGCTTCCGCTGCCCGCCCGGGTTGCTGGCGCGCTCATTGGGCTGCAGGGGTTCGACTACGGAGGTCTCGGGGGCCGCTATACGGTGACGGTCGATCCCGCCGAGGGAGAACAGGGGATCCTGGCGCTTGGCTACTACGATTGCGACGCCTGGCCGATCAGGGATTCGTCCGGCCTCGAACCGGTGGCTCTCGATCCCTGGACGCCCGAGCAGATGGAGCCCGACATCCCCACGGACGACGAATGGCCCCTGACACTCGTCATGCGGTGGGACGGCGAGAGCGCACTTGCCGGTGGTGGTGGAGGCAGGAGTTGGGATCCGCGCTCGCGCCACCAGGAGAGCTCCGGCTTCCTGCTCCCCGGTCTTCGGCATTCACCCAACGTCTTGGTGTTCGAGAAGACGGTGCGGTGGAGGGCGGTTCCGCCGGGTTCATTCGTTCTGGATGAAACCATGGTCGGCCGCACATTCACAGTGAGGGTTGCTCCGGATGTGGTCGTGGAGGTGCGCGTTTTTCCCTCCGAAAGCCGAACGCTTCCCGGGCAGCAACGCGAGGAGAGGTTCTTCGTGTGGGCGCACCGCGTGCGCGGCTTGCGACGTCCCAATCTCATGCGACTGCAGGGAAACCGTTGGACGTCGCTCTTTCGGAGCGGGCGCGACGGACCGGGTGGCTGGCAGGTGCACTATGAGACATTGGAGTCTTCGCGCCAGTGCACGATCGCGTGGACCGCGGTCGGCGAGCCCCTCGCTGGACTGCGCATTCCGCTCCCGCAGTCCACTGGTGGGAGATGTCTGGCCGATGCGGGCGCACTTGCGAGAGACGCCGCCGGCATGCCCGTGAGCGCGGAAGTCGCCGGGGTGTTTCAGGACGCGGCCACCCGGGGATGGCCCGCGTCCGACGGCGTGGTCCATGTGTCTTTGAACCATCTGCTGGGCTCTCTGCTTCTGACCTCTTCCGGGACGGTGCTGGGAGACTTGCGCGGAAGCCTATACTGGACCTGGCTGAGGCCGCGGGGTGACCCCGCGTCGGGTGACATCTCTAGAGTCGTCCTGGAGGAAGAGACGGTCTCCCTTCTCAGGGCGGCGGCCGGTGAAGCACGCGGCTCCGGAGCCGATGAGCTTGCTGCGTCCCATGTGTTGGTCGCGCTGACCGAAGCCGGTGACCACGACCTGCGGCGCTGGCTGGTTGAGGCCGGCCTCACGGCGCACCGTCTGCGGGCCCTGTTCGGTGAAGCCGCCCACGGCTAGACGTGCACCCGACCCGAGATCCATGGCCATCGTTGGCCATGCTGGAACTGGGTGAGGGCGCTGCTCTGCCACGCCCGTCATGGGCACGGAGGCGGATGTCCCCCGGACGGAGCGATCGACTGGAGCGGTGGTGGGCCACGGCGGCCTGGCTGCTCTCCGTCGTGCGCAGGGGCGGCCGTAACGTCCCGCTCGACCTGGCTGGCCCTGGAAGCCATGGAGGCCGGCCCGCGGCAGGGCGATGTCCGCAAGCTCGCAGGCGCCGACGATGAGTGGCGCCGCCGCGTGGGCGAGTGGCGCATCCGCTTCACGATCGACGAGGCGGAGTGCGCGGTCGTCGTGCTGCGGGTGCTGCCACGGGGAGCGGCATACGAGCGCTGAGCAGCGGGAGCCGGGCCGCGGTGCCACGCGCTACCCGCGGAGGGCCGTCCAGGGGGCTGCTGGCGGCGCACGCGCCCCCGACGGGACGGTGGCCAGGACGGGGAAAACCCTGGGACGGGCGATCGCGCGGCCTGGGCCACCGTGGCGGCGCTGGTGGTAACCTGAAGCTGACGTCTCGCCCGTGCGGGGTCGGCGTTCTTGCGCACAAAGGCCGTGGCTATGAAACGCGGCGCGGGGCACCCGGCAACGGCCCAGCGCGCCGCGGAAGGCAGGGCGCCCCGGGCGCACACCTCGGACAGGGCATTTCCTCCGAAGACCCGGTGCTGATTACACGGTACACGCGACTCAGGTGTTGGGGGATTGAACGGTATGGAGGCATTCGACGTCCTGCCAACGGGTTCGGCACCTGAACCTGTCGCCCTGCCCCACTTCCCCGACCGCCTGCACGCGTTCGTCTGGCGCAACTGGACCCTTGTTCCCCCGGAGCGTATCGCCATGGTGGTCGGCGCCGATGTGTCCGCCATCCTCGATCTGGGACGAGCCATGGGACTTGGTGATCCGCCAGCGATTGGTGACGATCAGATTCGTCGCTCGGCCATTACGATGATCCGCCGCAATTGGCACCTGATCCCATATGCACAGTTGCTACAACTGTTGGGCTGGACTGCAGAGCAACTGGCCTTCACCCTCCGTGAGGATGACTTCCTCTATCACAAACTGGGGCACCTGAAACCACAGTGCGAGCCGATTGTCTATCGCGTACCCGGTGACGATGCCTGTGCGCGCCAGGCGGAAATCGCCCGCATCACGCGAGGGGCCTTCCCGAATGGTGCTGGGCGTGCCGTCGAGCCGCCATTCACGTTCGTAGAACACCTCTCGCGGCCGCGCCGGACCCCCATGGAGAACCCCCCGCCGTCTTCTGCTGGCCCGACCGCGTCACATTTTGCACCCCGCTTCTGCTACTCGTACTTCGCACTCTATGGCGACCCTCTGCTGGATGAGGAAGCTGACCCCTTCCCGGAAGGTTACCTGGAGCGGTTGGCAGAGGTCGGCGTCGATGGCGTGTGGCTTCCGGGGATCCTCCACAAGCTGGCCCCGTTCCCGTGGGAGCCCGCCGTCGCCGCGCGGCACTCGGAGCGGCTCGAGGTGCTGGCCCGGCTGGTGCGCCGCGCCGCGCGTTACGGGATGGGCGTATATGTTTACCTCAACGAGCCACGGGCAATGCCGACGGCATTCTTCGAGCGCCATGCAGAAGTCAAGGGCGTAACCGAAGGAGATTTCGCCACGCTCTGCACGGGCGAACCCTCAGTGCGCACATGGCTGCGCGATGCGGTGGAGCATGTGTGCCGGTCCGTTCCT
>JAKAUG010000132.1 GCA_021827805.1 Bacillota bacterium
TACCGCGGGATTCGCCCCTGCACCGTCTGGACCCGCGCACCAAACTCGGGGGCACACTGCTCTACGCCGTGCTGGTGCTGGTCGCGCACGGCTGGCTCGGCGTGGCCCTGGCCGCCTGCTTCACCGTCCTGAGCCTGGTGCTCGGCCGGCTTCGCGTGGGGGAGGTCTGGCACGGCAACCGGGGCCTGCTCGGGCTTGTGCTGCTGACCATCATCCTCAACGTCCTCTTCACGCCGGGCACGGCGTGGCTGCACCTGGGCCCGGTCACCGTGACCCGGCAGGGCGCGACCCAGGGGGTGCGGGCGGGCCTGCGGCTGGGTCTTCTGATCCTGCAATCCGCCGTTCTGACCGCGACCACGTCGCCGCTGGCGCTCACGGCCGCCGCGGAGCGGCTGCTCGCGCCCCTGAGCCGGGTGGGGGTGCCGGCGCATGACCTGGCCCTGATGGCCACGATCGCCCTGCGCTTCATCCCCACGCTGTCCGAGGAGGCGCAGCGCATCGCCCGCGCCCAGGCCGCCCGCGGCGCCAGGGTGGGTGCGTACGGCCGGGCAGGGCTGCGGGCCATCGTGGCCATGCTGGTGCCCCTCTTCCTCTCGGTGTTCCGCCGGGCCGAGGATCTGGCCGTGGCCATGGAATCACGCGGCTACCAGGGCGAGCAGGGACGCAGCCGCTGGCGCGAGATGCGCATGGGTGGGGGGGACGCGGTGGCCGGCGCCCTGCTCGTGGCGCTGGCCACCGTTGTGCTGTGGGTGCGCTAGGGACGGTGGCAGGCCCGCCAGAAGACGTCGGGCGCGTGGCGCTGATCGTGGCCTATGACGGCGGGCCATGGAAGGGCTTCGCGCGGCAGCCCGGCCAGGCCACGGTCCAGGCAGAGTTGGAGCGCGCCCTTGAGGAACTGATGGGCGCCCCGGTGCGTGTGCGGGGCGCGGGACGCACCGATGCGGGCGTGCATGCCGCGGGTCAGGTGGTGGACCTCGCGCTGCCGGCCCGTTGCAGCATCCCTCTGGAGCGCATGCCGCTGGCCCTGGGCGCCCACCTGCCGCCCTCGATCGTCTGCTGGAGCGCGCACCGGGTCCCGGCCGCCTTCCACGCGCGCAAGTCGGCCCTCAGCAAGCGGTACCGGTATCGGATCTGGCGCGGCCGCGTGCCCTCGCCATTTGTCTCCGCCTTCTGCCACACGTATGCCGGGCCGCTCGACGTGCCGGCCATGCGGGCCGCGGCGGCCGCGCTGGTGGGCCGTTACGACGTCTCGTCGTTCGCGGGCGCCGCCAGGCGCGTCTCCGATCCGGTGCGCTCCGTGTTGGACTGCGCCGTTCAGGAGCGCGGCCTGCTGCTCTCGCTGGAGGTGGAGGCGGACGGCTTCCTCTACCGGATGGTGCGAGCGATCGCCGGCACCCTCCTGGAGGTGGGTCGCGGCGCCCTCGCGCCCGAGCGTGTCGGTGAGGTTCGCGCCGCGCGCCTGCGGGGGCGGGCTGGGCCATCGCTGCCAGCGGAGGGGCTCTGCCTGCTCTGGGTGCGGTACGCCGCACACTGGGGGCTGCCGTCGCCTACCGACCCCGGCGCCTGGCCTCCGCCGCCATAGGGGCCGCGGGGGCGGCATCTCAGCGGGCGGGCATTGGCGGCGCCAGGTCGGAGCGCCAACGGAGGCCAGGCGTTTCTTGACGCGGAGGCCGCACGTCGGTAGACTGTCAGGGCTGTGCTGTGCTGGATGTCGAGGAGTGACGGGTGTGCAGGGTACGTACGTGGTGCGTGAGCGAGAAATCGAACGCCACTGGCGTCTGGTCGACGCCGACGGGGTGGTGCTCGGGCGGCTGGCCAGCGAGGTGGCGGCGGTTCTGCGCGGCAAGCACAAGCCCACCTACACCCCCTGGCTGGACACCGGGGATCCCGTCGTGGTCATCAACGCCAGGTGCGTGCGGCTGACCGGCCGCAAGCTGGACCAGAAGCTGCACTACTGGCACACGGGTTATCCCAGCGGGTTGCGCACGATCAGCTACCGCAAGTTCATGGACAAGGACCCCGCGGCCGTGGTGCGTCTGGCGGTGCGCGGCATGTTGCCCAAGACGCCGCTCGGCCGCGCCATGCTGACCAAGCTCAAGGTCTACGCGGGTCCTGAGCACCCGCACGCCGCGCAGAATCCGGAACCGATGACCATCGGCGGCTAGGGAGATCCAGAGGCGGCCCAGGCTGGAAGGCGGGGCCGCGGGCGGAGGGAAGAGACGGTGCCGGCTACGCGAAAGGTCGCGCTGCAGTACCTGGGCACAGGCAGGCGCAAGGAGGCCGTGGCCCGGGTGCGCCTGGTTCCCGGCAACGGCAAGTTTGTGGTGAACGGCCGATCCCTGGAGGAGTACTTCCCCCTGGCCGCGCTGCAAACGTTGGTTCGGGCCCCGCTCGAGATCACGGAGAGCGAGGGCCGCTACGACGTGCTGGTGAACGCGCACGGCGGAGGGGTCTCCGGCCAGGCGGGCGCCACCCGGCACGGCATCGCGCGGGCGCTGCTGGAGGTGGACGCCGAGTTGCGTCCGGTCCTGAAGAAGGCGGGCTACCTGACGCGCGATCCTCGGGCCAAGGAGCGTCGCAAGTACGGGCTGAAGAAGGCGCGCAAGGCGCCGCAGTTCAGCAAGCGCTAGGGGCCCCAGCCCCGGCCCGAGGGGGGCCGCGGTGCAGTTCTGGCAGCTGGCCGAGAGCCGGCGAAGTTGTCTGGAGTTCGAGTCCACGCCAATCCCACGCGCGGCCCTGGAGCGTTGCCTCCTGGCCGCGCACTGGGCGGTCGATCCCGGGCGTTCGCAGCCCTGGCGTCTTGTCATCCTGTGGGGAGAGAAGCCTCGGGCCAGACTGGCCGAGGCCCTCGGCGTCGCGCCCGCGCACAGCGCCGCCGTGCTGCTGGCCGTCTGGTGCCGACCGCATGCGGGGGATGTCCCGACGCCCACCGAACTCCTGGCGGTTGGCGCCGCGACGGCCAATCTGGTGCTCGCCGCCTGGGAGCAGGGCGTGGGATCCCTGTGGCTTCCGGAGGCGCTCCTCGGGCGACCGGATGTGACCCGGGCCTGCCTTGGGCTTGAGGGGGAACACCTCCTCGGGGTGCTCGCGATGGGCTATCCCGCGGCGGTGCCCCCGAGGCCCCCGCGTGTCCCGCTGGAGCAGTGCGTGCGCTGGGCCCCGTAGGGCCGGCTGGGCACCCCTGGACCCGGCCGCGGCGCGCATGAGCAGGGCCCCCCACGCATACGCCGGTCTGCGGGGGGGGATCGGGGCGTGGAGCGCGGGTCCCGCCCGGGGGCATTCAGCCGTGGATGGCGGCGGTGGCAGGCGGCGACCCTCTGCCTGTCCCTGATCATGGTCGTGCTGGCGGGTCTATGGCTGCACACGCGGCTGGAGGAGGCTGGCGTGGCCTCGGCGGCCATGAGCCTTCGTGGCCGGACCATCGCCGTCGATGCCGGCCATGGCGGGATCGACCCGGGAGCCATCGGGGTGGACGGGAGCGCGGAGGATCCCCTGGTGCTGGCGGTCAGCCTGCGGCTGGCCCGCATGCTCGAAAGCGCCGGTGCGACGGTGCTCCTGACCCGCGGGGCGGATGAGCCCACGACGGGGACCACCACCCAGGGCCCCTCGCACCGGACCAAGCTCAACCTCCGCCGCAGGGTCGAGCTGATCAACGCGGCGTCGGCGGACGTGGTGGTCAGCGTGCATGCCAACAGCTTCAGCAACCCGAGCGAGCACGGGGCGCAGACCTTCTACACGGCGCGCTTTGCCTCAAGCCGCGATCTGGCGGACCTGGTGCAACGCCAACTGGCGCGGCTCACGGGGGAGACGCGGCGCAAGATCTCCGACCACATCGACCACTACGTCCTGAACCACACCGACATGCCCGGGGTGACCGTGGAGATCGGCTTTCTGAGCAACCCGCGCGAGGCCCGGCTCCTGGGTGATCCGGCCTACCAGCAGCGGGTGGCCTATGCGATCTACGCCGGTCTGGCCCAATGGTTCGCCCGTCTCCCCGCCACGGCTACTGAGCCGTCCAGCCCCCGTCCACGTACAGCGTTGTCCCGGTGATGAAACTGGAGGCATCGGAGACCAGCAGCAGCGCAGGTCCGGCGATCTCCGGCGGGTTGCCCCAGCGTCCGAGCGGGATGCGCGAGCGGAAGAACTCATACATCTCCGGGTTCTGGGTCACGGGCTGATTCATCTCGGTGAGAAAGGGGCCCGGGCAGAGGGCGTTCACCGTGATCCCGTGGCTGGCCCACTCCAGGGCCAGCGTGCGGGTCAGGGCCGTGACGCCCGCCTTCGCGGCGGTGTACGGCACGCGGCCGGGCAGCGAGGCGGTGGCCATCATCGAAGAGATATTCAGGACGCGGCCGAAGCGCCGCTGCTTCATGTGCGGCGCGACGGCGCGGCAGCAGAAGAAGACGGCGTCGAGATTGGCCGCCACCACGCGGTGCCATTCCTGGTCGCTGAACTCCTCCACGGAGCGGCGGATGTTGATGCCGGCGTTGTTCACCAGGATGTCCAGCTGGCCGAAGGCGTCCAGGACCCGCTGCACCAGGTGGTCCACCGCGCCAGGGTCGGTGACGTCCGCCTGCAGGCCCAGCGCGCGAGCGCCCGTGGCCTCCGCGATCGTCTGGGCCTCGCGCGCGGCATCGTCCGCCGTTCTGCTGCAGATCGCCACCGAGGCCCCGGCCTCGGCATAGGCCTGCGCGATCACGCGCCCGAAACCGCGGGTGCCCCCGGTGACCAGGGCGATCCGCCCATCCAGCCGCAGTGTGTTCAAGACTCCCGCCAAGACGCCATCACCCACCCCAGACATGTTCCCGCCCGGCGCGCTTCGCCATTCCGCCTAGACGCGGGGCTGGGCAAAGCGCTCCAGGAAGGTGTGCTCAAGCCACGTCGTATGGTAGTCCCCGGTCTGGAAATCGGGATCCTCAAGCAGGCGGCGCTGCAGGCCGACGGTCGTGCGGATCCCCTCCACCTCGAACTCCGCGAGGGCGCGCTGCATGCGCACGATCGCCTCGGCCCGATCGCGGCCCCAGGTGATGACCTTGCACAGCAGCGAATCGTAGTACGACTGCACCGTGTATCCGGGATAGGCGCCATCGTCCACGCGCACCCAGGGTCCGGAGGGGGGCGACCAGCGCGTGATCGTCCCCGGCGAGGGGGTGAAGCGCTGCTCCGGGTCCTCCGCGTTGATCCGGCACTCCAGGGCGGCGCCGCGCGCGACCACGTCCTCCTGGGTGATCTCGAGCGGCTCCCCCGCGGCGACGCGGATCTGCTCCTTGACCAGGTCGATGCCGGTGATGAGCTCCGTGGTCGGGTGCTCGACCTGGATGCGGGTGTTCATTTCGATGAAGTAGAAGCGGCCCTCGCGGTCCAGGAGGAACTCCACCGTGCCGGCGCCCACGTAGTGCACGGCCTGGGCCGCAGTCACCGCGGCGCTGGCCATGCTGCCCCGCAGTTCGGGCGTGAGGATCGGGCAGAGTGCCTCCTCAAGGATCTTCTGCCGGCGCCTCTGCAGGGAGGAGTCGCGTTCCCCCAGATGCAGGGTGCGACCGTGCCGGTCGGCGAGGACCTGGAACTCGACGTGCCGGGGCCGGTCCAGGTAGCGTTCCACATACAGCTCGGCGTTGCCGAAGGACAGGGCGGCCTCGCGCTGGGCAGCCCCGAAGGCGTCCCTCAACTCCTGGGGGGAGCGGGCCACGCGGATGCCGCGGCCGCCGCCCCCGCTCGCGGCCTTGAGGAGCACGGGGTAGCCGATCTCCGCGGCCGCGACGACGGCATCCTCCTCGCCGCACGGGCCAGGCGTCCCCGCGATCACCGGAACGCCAACCTGCTGCATGCGCTGCCGGGCC
>JAKAUG010000455.1 GCA_021827805.1 Bacillota bacterium
ACGGCGCCCGGGCGGCCTTCGCCCCGGTCGAGCAGGCCTGGCTCGCCCAGGTGGTCCCTGGGCCTGAGCGGCCACGGGTCTTCAGCCTCAATGGCGCCATCGGCTTCTGGGGCATGGGCCTGGGCTCGCTCCTCGGCTCGGGGGTGCACCTCTGGCAGGGGCTGTTGCCCGGAGCAGCGGCGTTCATGCCGCTCCTCGGCCTGAGCCTGGTGGTGGCGGTGCTGAACTACCTGCAGATCCGGGGCCTGTCCGAGGTGCTGCCGGGGCGGTCGGCCGAGGGGGGAGCGGTCGACCTGCAGGGAGCGTTGGCCACTGCCCCGGAGCGGGAGTTACGCCGGCACGAGAACAGGGCTCTGGGCCTTTTGGCCGCGGTGAACGCGGTGAACGCCCTGGGGATTGGCATGTTCAGTCCGCTCCTCCCCTACTGGTTCGCGCTCCGCTTCGGTGTGGGGCCGGCCGCGATCGGCTCGGTCTATGCCCTGGCGTTTGTGCTCACGGGCCTCTCCTCGCTGGCCACGGGCGAGCTCGCCCAGCGCGTCGGGCTCGTGGCCTCCGTGGCCTGGGTGCGGCTTGTCGGCGTGGCGTTGCTGGTGGCCCTCCCGCTGATGCCGGCCTACCTACCGGCGGCCGTCCTCTACGTGGTGCGCTCTGTGCTCAACCGCGGCACCACCGGGGCCCGCCAGGCCTTCGGTGTTGGCCTGGTGCGCGACGGGCGGCGCGGCCTGGCCAGCAGCCTCAACGCGGCCTCCCAGCGCCTGCCGCAGGCCGTGGGGCCCGCCATCGGCGGCTGGATGCTCTCCCTCGGGGAGCTGGACCTGCCCTTCTTTGTGGCCGCGGGCCTGCAGCTGCTCTACGTCGTCCTGTTCGCCACGGTGCTCGGACCCCTGGACGTCGGCTCCGGCACCACGCCCGCGACATCGTGAGCGCGCGCGGCGCGTTCGTCCGGGTGCCCCGTGCGAGTGTGCTTGGAGCAAGAGATGGAACACCCTGGACAACCAGGATCTGCGCTCAGGGCTTGACGTCCCCTGCCATGGGTGGAACACATGACAACCTGTAGACCAAACATGCGCTCTCGACCCGGCAGGCGGCAAAGCGCCTTGGCATCTCCGTTCGCACGCTTTACCGCTGGGATGCCGCTGGAAGACTTGACGCGATGGCTCGGCTGCCCAGCAGCCAACGTCGCTTTGCGGCGCGGGGAGTTGACGCGCTTCTCCGCGCAAGGACGGGAGCCAGGAGCAGTGTGCCGTCGACGCTCGCTTCGATCTTGCCGAGCATCGCCGCCATGCGCAGTCTCTGGGGATTGTTCGCTCTCCGGGCCTCCGCCTCGTCTCCGGGCCACCGGTGGCCGGGCCTGATGCGCTGACGTCCTGCCGCTAGCGTTACGCGCCTTGTGGCGCGTTTCCTTAGGGCGATGGGGCTTGCGCCCATTTGGGGCCACCGCGCCATACGCTGGCGTCTCGGCTTGGCCGATGCAGCAAGTGGCTCTCGGGCGCCGCCTGCTGGACCGCGGCGTAGGGCCGGTGCCGTGGCGGAACATGCCGCCTGTCACGAGTGGAATCACGTTCCATGCACCCTGTTGCGGTATACAGACAGGTGCGATGGTTTATCGAGCAGACTCCAGCCCCAGATCCAGACCCACCGCGCAGCCGCCGGCTGAGACGGGGCTCACGCCTCGACCGCTTCCCAGCGCTTGGTCTGCATCGAGCGGTAGCAGGCATCGGCGATGCGGTTGACGGCCAGGCCGTCGGCGTAGGTCTCGCGCGGCGGCTGGCCGGTGGCCACGCACTCCACGAAGTGGCGCATCTCCTCGTGGTAGCCGTAGACGCGCGCCTCGTCGGGGACCGGGAAGACCCATCCGGAGGCCGCATCCGCCTTCTCCAGGATGTAGCCGGTGCTCTGCTGGCTGAAGGCCCGCACGGGGGTGCCGCGCGTCACGTCGGTGAAGGCCGCGCCGCGGTCGCCGTAGACCTCGTTGCGCAGATCGAGCCCCCCCAGGGCGGACCAGGAGACCTCGGCCACGCCGAGGGCTCCCGAGGCGAAGCGCACCATGGCCACCGCGTTGTCCTCGGCTCGCGTGCGCTCCCGGTGCACGAGCAGATCTCCCCAGGCGATGCACTCCAGCGGCCGGTCCTCCTTGCCGAGGAAGTAGCGGAAGGCCTCGAACATGTGGCAGCCCATGTCCATGAGGGCGCCGCCCCCCGCGCGCTCCGGGTCCCAGAAGTGCGGGGCGTGGGGTCCGGAGTGGGCCTCGCGCGAGCGCATGGTGCACAGCCGCCCGAGTGTCCCGGACGCGATCATCTCCCGCACGCGGATCACCGCCGGCGAGAAGACCTCTGTCTCGGCGTAGCCGTGCAGGATCCCGGCCTCCTCCACCAGGGCCAGCATCTCGGCCGCCTCGGCGCCGGAGCGGGCCAGGGGCTTGGTGCAGACGACGTGCTTACGCGCCCGCGCGGCCAGGCGCGTGGCCTCCAGGTGCACGTCGTTCGGCAGCCCGATGAGCACCAGGTCGACGTCGGGGCGGCCGACGGCCGCCGCCATCTCGGTGGACCAGTGCGGGATCCCCCAGCGCTCGGCAAAGGCCCTGGCGCGCTCGGCGCCGCGGGAGTAGTTGACCACGACCTCCTGGCCGGGGACCTCCTTGAGGCCCTGCATGTAGAACTCGGAGACGAATCCGGAGCCCAGCACCGCGATCCGCACGGGCACCCTGGATCCCTCCTCTCGGGCCGGACCGGGCCATGCCCGGCCTGACCCCTACTGCGCGCTCCACCCGCCGTCGACCGGCAGCACCACTCCCGTGATGGCCGCCGCGGCATCCGAGGCCAGAAACGCCGCCGCCGCCGCCACCTGCTGGGGAGAGGCGGGGCCGCCGAGAAGCGGCTGCATGCGCCGCACGTACTCCATCGTGGCCTCATCCGCCAACGCCCGGGCGGCCATGGGCGTCTGCACAAGACCGGGGCAGAGGGCGTTGACGCGGATGCGCTGGGGTGCGTAATGGCTGGCCATGGCGCGCGTCAGGCCGATGATGCCGGCCTTGCTCGCCGCGTAGGCGTGCGTGGCGAAGAGATCTCCCCCCCCGACCAGGCCGAGGACGGAGGACAGGTTGACGATGGAGCCCCCACCGGAGGAGACAAGCGCGGGGATGGCCGCGCGGCACATCAGAAAGACGCTCTTGAGGTTGCTGTTCAGCACCACATCCCAGCCAGCCTCGGTGCAGCTGTGCACGGGGCCGTCCCCGTAGCGCCGGCCACTCAGGCCGGCCGTGTTGAAGAGCACGTGCAGGGCACCCCACGTCGCCGTCACGCGGGCCACCGCCGCCACGCAGGCCTCCGCGTCCGTCACGTCACCGACGAAGGGCAACAGCCCCTCCGCGGCGGCCGGCAGGCCCGCGGCGGCCCGATCCATGGCCAGGACGCGGGCCCCGCTGGCCAAAAAGTGCGCCACGGCGGCCCCGCCGATGCCGCCAGCCGCCCCGGTCACGATGGCCACCTTGCCGGCCAGCTCGCTCACAGGCGGCGCACCCGCCTTCTGTGCTCGTCGTAGGCGGCGTCGAACAGGCGCCTGGACTCCTGCTCGCCGACCTCCAGGCTGCTGGTGAGCACCAGTGGCGGCTGACCGCGCTCGGTGAGAATCTCCGCGATCCGGCACTTGAGCGCGTTGACGACAACGGTGTTGCCGATCGTGGAACCAGGGCCAACCGGCTGCCTCAGGCCCGGGACGCGGACCATGGCGTCCCCCGGCGGCGCCGCGTTATCGAGGACGAGGTCGCAGGCGTCCAGCAACTTTTTCCCCTCCGGCTGCCGCGCCTGGGCCCGCCGACAGTGCTCGACCGAGGTGACGCCGATGGTGAACAGGCCCTGCTCGCGGGCCGCCAGCGCGACCTCGACGGGCACGACGTTCGTCCCCGAGGTGGAGAAGACGACCATCACATCCGCGGGATCCAGTTCGAAGTTCCGCAGGATGGCCCGGGCCAGCCCCGGCACGTTCTCGATGAACATGGCCTGGCGCTGACCGTTGGCACCGGTGACCTGATTGTGGAAGGTCATGGAGAGCTCGACGATGGGGTGAAAGCCAGGAAAGCTGCCGTAGCGCGGCCAGAGCTCCTCCACCGCCATGCGCGAGTGCCCGGTGCCAAACAGGTGCACCAGGCGGTCGGTCGCGATGGCCGTGGCGCAGCGCTGCGCTGCCTCCTCCAGGGCCGGGCCCTGAGTGGCGGCGATGCGCTCGAGGACCGCCCTCGCGGCGGCGATGTAGGCGTCAACGACTCCCATCTGGGGCCTCCCCCCCGCCGCCGGGGCCAGGTTCGCCGCTCGACCAGCGCTCCCCGGCCCGCAGCACGCGGTACCCCTGCCCGAGGGCCTCGGCGCGGGCCACGAACGCCTCGGGCGAGGCCGTGTTGAAGGTGAACATCTCATAGTGGCAGGGAATCACCAGACGCGCCGCGATGTCCCGCGCGAGTTCAGCCGCCTCGGGACCGTCGAGGTTGCCGGAGACCTGGCGCTCAGGCGCGCGGCCGTTGATCGGCAGAAGGGCCAGATCCGGTTGGAAGGGCCGCAGGCGCTCCGCCAGGCCCGGATAACGGACCGTGTCTCCGCTGTGGTAGATCGTCCACGGCCCGCGGTGCACCAGGTAGCCGAGGTAGCGGCAGCGCCCGGCGTCGTCCCGCTCCAGGGCCTCGTGTGCGGAGGCCACGCCCCGCAGCGTGAAGCCGGCAACCTCCAGGGTCTCGCCGTCGTTCAGCCCCAGAAGTTCCGCGCCGTCGCCCAGGCGTTCCCGCACGAAGGCGCGGTTGGCCTCCGGGATCACCAGCGGCAGCCCGGGCCGCGCGGCCAGGATCGGCCCCAGGGTCTCGGCGTCCAGGTGATCGGTGTGGTTGTGCGAGGAGGTCACCAGGTCCACGAAGCCGAGCGCCTCTGGCGCCAGCGTCCGCTCCGTCATGCGCACATGGGGGCGGTCGCTGTTGGCGTACTTTGCGGTCAGGGAGTCGGAGAGGTAGGGATCGAGCAACAGGTGCCGCCCCTGGCACTGCACGAGAAAGCCGCTCTGGCCGAGCCACCAGAGGTGAAGGCCCGGCAGGGCCGCCGCCGCGGCGATGTCCTGGAGCAGCTCCCTGTCCCGCAGGGCGGGCCGGATCACAACCCCAACTCCTGACGCACCTGGTGCACCCCGATCACCATATTGGCGAGCTTTTGTCGCGCGGCCCAGCGCGCCGTCTGCGAGAGCCCGCAGTCCGGCGCCAGGGAGAGACGCTCGGCCGGCGCGTGGCCAAGGCAGCGGCGCACGCGCGTGGCGATGTCCGCGGGGGTCTCGATGTAGTAGGACTTCACATCGACGATGCCGACGGCGACATCCATGCGTGCGGCGAGGGGACCGATGAGTTCCAGCTCCGAGAACTCGCGGCTCGCCATCTCCAGATGCATCTCGTCCACCCGCAGCCCGAAAAACGCGGGGAACATCGGCGCGTACACCCGCGGGCCCACCGCGCGGCCCTTGTAGTTGCCGAAGCAGAGGTGCGTGGACAGCCGGCAGCGCCCGACCACCGGTTCCACGGTGCGGTTGAAGATGTCCACCAGGCGCGCCGTGTCCTCGCGGTAGGCGTAGCAGCTCATGGAGGGCTCGTCCACGGTGATCTCGCGGCAGCCGACCTGGACCAGGGCCTGCAATTCCGTCCGCACGATGGGCACCAGGGCCTCGGTGAGCGCCATGCGGTTCGGGTAGCGCTCGCTGGGAATGAGGCGGCCGCTGAGGGTGTATGGTCCGGGCACGCTGGCCTTCAGGGTTGGCCCCGCCGGGGCCAGGCCGCGCAGCCGCTCG
>JAKAUG010000197.1 GCA_021827805.1 Bacillota bacterium
ACGGTGTCGGCCACCCGGCGCGAGTGCTGAAACTCCAGCGCGACATGCGGCCGCTGGTGCGCGCGGCGGCTGAGCCGCACCACCCGGCACCGGATCTCCAGGGGGTCGGGTGACCCTGGCAGGGGCAGCGAGAGTTCCAGCACCTGACCGGGCAGGGGCGGTGCGGCCCCCTCCAGCCGCAGCAGGCATCCACAACCGCTGAGGTCAAGGATGCGGCCGGGGCCGCGCGAGGTCCGGACGGGGAGACTGACCGCCACGCGGAACATGCGCCGCTCCGTGGTGCGGTGCAGCTGCGCCGGGATGGTGGTGTGCAAGAGGTCGGACGCGGGGTGGCCGAGCACGCGCGCCAACCCCACGGCCGTGGTGTTTTCCTGGTGCACGACGAGCTGGAGATCCCGCTGCGGCGGGAGCTCCGCCAGGGGGCTCGGCCCGGCCGGCAGGCGCAGCAACAGGCTGTCGGCACCGACCGACTCCACCGAGGCGGTCTGGGTGCGCTCCATGCCCCGCCGATCGGAGAAGTGGGCCTGGACAACCTGGCCGGCAAGCCAGGCCTGCGTGAGCGAGCCGGGCACCTCCATCACCGACGCCTTCCCTTCCGCGTCTCGCTGCAGGGATGCACCGGGTACGATCCGTCGCCGCGCGGGGGCAGGTGTCAGGATCGGTCGGGACGGAAACCGGGCCGTGCGCGATGCCCGACCTCGGGGTCGGCCTCCACGCGGCAGATGGCCTGCCAGGGGATGGCCACCAGTGCGCCCGCATCCGAGGAGGGGACGTTCAGTTCGGCCAGGAGCCCATCCTCGGTCTCTTCCACGATGCGCCGCAGCGCCACGCTCTCGCCGCTCCAGAGCGCAAGATGCAGCACGGCCTCGGCCGGGGCGGCGGCACGCAGGCGCTTGAGCAGGGACGAAGGGAACTGCGGCCAAGCGGGCAGGCCCTGTGCGCTCATCGCTCGGCTTCCTCCACCCGGGGCATGTGCACCCAGTCTACCTCATTCGCCCCGACCACCCGGATCCCTCGCGCCGGGAGGGGCGGCAGGAGCCGCCGGGTACCCGGTGAAGCCAGTCTCGGTCTGATCGGCATTGGATGGGAGCGCGCACAGGTTGGTCCATGCGGCGGCGGGGGCCTGGCCCGAGGTGGAAGAGATCAAGCGCAAACTGGACGGGCGCACCATGCGCTTTGCCTGCGAGGGCCTGGAGATGAAGGCCCCCCGAGCGGTGCTGCGCTATCGCCTGCCAGCGACGGTGGATCTGCACGGAGTGGTCCTTGCCCGAGGCACCGTCAGCTATGGCCTATTCTGGGAGGATCGTCCCTACAACATCTACCACTGGGTGGACGCACACGGGCGGGCCCTGGCCTGGTACTTCAACGCGGCGGCAGAGACCCGCATCGGTGGCGGCGCGGTCGTCTGGCTGGACCTGGAACTGGATGTCCTGGTGACCCCCGACGGCCTGGTCCGCGTCCTGGACGAGGACCAGGTGCCCGCCGATCTCGCGCCGGCGTTGTCCGGTGCCCTGCTGCGGTCGCGCTCCGCGCTGGCCGATCCGTGGTCACTTGCGGTCGAGGCCAGCAGGTGCGTGCGCCGCTATGTGGACCCGGAGGGCGCCCCGCGCCTCTGAGGGTGGGAGGTGGCCGCGGCGAGGACCCACGGGTGTCCCCACCGTCGCCACGCGGCATGAAACCGGTGGGAGTGCGCCCTGCATCCTGTGGCTCACGCGCGGCTGTGTGCACGACTGGTGACGTCCAGCGGCGGTATGTCAGGAAAGTGCCCGCCAGCGCGGGTCGCGCCGGAGCACCCCAGTGAGCGCCTGCCTCAAGACTCGTCTTCCTCATCGTCTCCGGGGAACTCCGGGGCACTCCGGGGCCGGGGGCGATGTCAGGCAGGAACTTCTGTGCTAGAGTGGACGCGCCTTTGCAGCGTTGGCCTTGGACGGAGGCTGGTCGACGAAGTGGGTTCCACCCCAGAACCTGCCACAGGTGTTCTCGAGCCCAAAACGGACATGCAGTTGGTCTGGCTGCCCGGCGACGGTGTGGGACCAGAGGTTGCCGCCGAGGCCGAACAGGTCCTCGAGCAGTGCGCCGCGGCCGGGGGCTGGCGTGTGCACTTTGATCGTGATCTGATCGGTGGCGCCGCGATCGACGCGCTCGGCACCCCCCTGGCCGAGGAGACCCTGGAGCGAGCTCGCGCGGCGGATGCGGTCTTCAAGGGCCCGGTGGGGGGGCCGCGCTGGGACCACCTGCGCGGCCCTCAGCGTTGCGAGGCCGGGCTGCTGCGGCTGCGGCAGGGCCTGGAGGTGTACGCCAATCTGCGGCCCACGATCGTAACGCCCCAACTCGCGGCCTGCTCCCCGGTTCGGCCCGAGGTGCTCGGGGAGGGCGTGGACCTGCTCATCGTGCGCGAACTCACCGGGGGTGCCTATTTCGGCCAACCCAAGGGTCTGGTGGGTGACCGCGCGGTGGACACCATGGCGTACAGTGCCGCCGAGGTGGAGCGCCTGGCCCGCGTGGGCTTTGAGGCCGCCCTGTTGCGGCGGCGGCACGTCACCTCGGTGGACAAGGCCAACGTGCTGGAATCCAGCCGTCTGTGGCGCGACGTGGTCAGCGAGGTGGCCCGGGACTACCCCGACGTGCGGCTGGAGCACCAGCTCGTCGATTCCTGCGCCATGCTGCTGATCACCCATCCCACGCGGTTTGATGTCATCGTCACCGAGAACCTGTTCGGCGACATCCTCAGCGACGAGGCGGGCGTCCTGGCCGGCTCGCTGGGTGTCCTGCCGTCCGCATCCCTGGGACACCCGGGCCGCCCCGGTCTGTACGAACCGGTGCACGGCGCTGCCCCGGACATCGCCGGGCAGGGCGCGGCCAATCCGATCGCCAGCATCCTCACCATCGCCCTGATGTTGCGACACAGTCTGGGACGGCCCGAGCAGGCGGCCGCCGTCGAGGGGGCTGTGGCGGATGCGCTGGCCGCGGGCCTGCGCACCCGCGATATCGCCGTACGAGGCGAGACCGCGGTGGGCACCGCGGCGATGGGTGAGGCGGTGCGTGCGGCACTGGCCCGGCGTCTTCGGACCGCCCAGGCCGGCCGTTGCTAGAGGAGGTGGAGGGCGGCATGGAGCGTTCGGTCTATGTGGACGGTGCGTTCGTCCCCGCGTCCGAGGCCCGCGTCTCGGTGTTCGACCATGGCTTCCTTTACGGGGATGGGGTGTTCGAGGGTATCCGCGCCTACGCGGGGAGGGTCTTCCGCCTGCAGGAGCACCTGGACCGCCTGTATACCTCGGCCAAGGCCATCCTGCTCGATGTGCCGCTCGATCGCGCGGCGATGCGGGAGGTCGTGCTCGAGAGCTGTCGCCGCAACGGCCTCGGCGATGCCTACATCCGGCTGGTGATCTCCCGCGGCCGTGGGGACTTGGGTCTGGACCCGCGCAAGTGCCCGCGCGCCACGGTGGTCTGCATCGCCGACGCCATCGCCCTGTATCCGCCGGAGCTGTACGAGCGCGGTATGAAGATCATGACCGTGGCCACCCGCCGCAACGGGGTCGAGAATCTGAACCCGCGCATCAAGTCCCTGAACTACCTGAACAACATCCTCGCCAAGCTGGAGGGTATCCAGGCCGGCTACGCCGAGGTGCTCATGCTCAACGATCAGGGCTACGTGGTCGAGTGCACGGGCGACAACGTGTTCATCGTGCGCAACGGGCGCCTTGTGACCCCGCCCGCCTGGATCGGCATCCTGGAGGGGATCACGCGGGGCGTGGTGATGGAACTTGCCCGGGAGGCGGGCCTGGAGGTGCGCGAGGAGGTCTTCACCCGGATGGACGTGTGGACCGCCGATGAGTGTTTCCTCACAGGGACCGCCGCGGAGGCCATTCCGGTGGTAGAGTGCGACGGGAGGCCCATCGGGACAGGGCGACCTGGGCCGATTACGGCAGACCTGATCGGCCGTCTGCGTGCCCTGTGCCAGCGTGAGGGCACGCCCATCAATTGATGCGCTGGTGCGAAGTCTTTCGGGAAGGGGGCGCGGGAATGGATGAGCGGCAGGAAACGTCCGGTGCGGAGATGGTGGTGCAGGGACTCTTGCGGGAGGGCGCCGACGTGGTATTCGGGCATCCCGGAGGCGCCATCCTTCCGGTGTATGATGCTCTGCACGGCGCCCCCATCCACCACTACCTGATGCGGCACGAGCAGGGCGCTGCCCACGCGGCCGATGGGTTCGCGCGGGCCAGCGGTCGGGTGGGGGTGTGCATGTCGACCTCCGGGCCGGGGGCGACCAACCTCATCACCGGCCTGGCCAACGCGCATATGGACTCAGTGGGTATCGTGGCTCTGACCGGACAGGTGGGGATCGGGCTGCTCGGGACGGATGCCTTTCAGGAGGCAGACATCCTGGGCATGACGATGCCCGTCGTCAAGCACAGCTATCTCGTGCGTCGCGCGGCGGACCTGCCACGCGCTCTGCACGAAGCCTTCCATATCGCTGGCACGGGACGCCCCGGGCCGGTGCTGGTCGACCTGCCCAAGAGCGTGGCCAACGAGCGCGCCCAGGCGATCTGGCCCGAGGGCACGCCCCGACTGCGCGGCTACAACCCGGATCCCCCGGCTCCCGCGGCTCGCGATCTGGAGCGCGCGGTGGCCGCCCTGGAGGGCGCCCGCCGGCCCCTCCTCATGGTGGGGGGCGGGGCCGCCAAGGCGGGGGCGCAGGCGGAGGTTCTCGCCCTGGCCGAGACCCTGGGCTGTCCGGTGATCTGCACCCTGATGGGACTCGGCGTGTTGCCCGGAGATCACCCCGCGCACCTCGGCATGATGGGCATGCATGGGACCCCGGTGGCCAATCTGGCCACCACCCAGACGGATCTGCTCATCGGTCTCGGGGTCCGCTTCGATGATCGGGTCACCGGCGCGCTGCCGCACTTCGCCCCCAACGCCAAGATCCTGCACATCGAGATGGATCCCGCCGAGATTGGCAAGATCGTGGCCCCGCACGTCGCCCTGGTGGGGGACGTGCGCAGGGTGCTCCAGATCCTGCTGCCCCTGCTCGTCGGCCGCGATGTGCGGCACCCCTGGCTCCCCGAGGTGGATTCAAGCCTCGGAGGCGGTTTCGGCTACCCCCGGGAGCGCTTCACCGACGGGCGCATCTCCGGACCGGATACGGTGGATGCCGTGCACCGTGCCACCCACGGCCGCGCCGTGGTGGTCACGGATGTGGGTCAGCACCAGATGTGGGCCGCGCAGCACTACCCGTTCTCCCGGATCGGCCAGTTCATCACCTCCGGGGGCCTCGGGACGATGGGCTTCGGCCTGCCTGCCGCCATCGGGGCGCAGGTGGCCAGGCCGGGCGAGACGGTGGTCTGTCTCACCGGCGACGGCTCCTTCCAGATGACCCTGCAGGAGTTGGCGGTTGTCCGCTCGTACAACCTGCCGCTCAAGATCTTCGTGTTCAACAACGGCTACCTCGGCATGGTGCGTCAGTGGCAGGAGATGTTCTACGAGGAGCGGTACAGCTACTCCGAGATCTGGAGCCCGGACTTCTGCAAGCTGGCCGAGGCCTATGAGATTCCGTCGGTTCGCGTCGAGCGGAGCGAGGAACTGGAAGGCACCGTGCAGCGGGCTGTGGAGACCTCGGGGCCGGTGCTGGTCGATGTGCGCCAGGTCACCCGCGAGAACTGCTGGCCGATCGTGCCTGCGGGCAAGGCCCTGCATGAGATGATGGTCCCGCCGCATTCCTGAGCGCCCGCGGCGCGGCGCCAGCTGAACGGAATCCGACGGAAGGGGGACGGCCCGCACTCCC
>JAKAUG010000352.1 GCA_021827805.1 Bacillota bacterium
TGAGCCGGGTGCTGCTTCTGGTGGTCGGCGGGGTCGGCGCGCTGTCGACGGTCGATTCGTTCGTGCACTGGCGGGGCGAGCTGGCCCTCGGCGGACCCCACCTGATCCAGGTGGGCCGCGGCCTGCCCCGGGTGCGCACCTACTTTTTCTGGCAGCAGGCATTCCTGGCGTGCCTGCTGCTGGCCGCCGCGAGCGGGAACCTCGGGGTCTCCTGGGTCGCCATCGAACTCACCACGGTGACCTCGGCGGTGCTGGTGGGCCTCGGCGGCGGGGCCCGCGCCGTGGAGGCCGCGTGGAAGTATGTCGTGCTGTGCAGCGTCGGGCTGGCGCTGGCCCTGGTCACCGTCCTCGTGCTCTATGCCCTGGGCGGGGGCGGCGGGCTTCCCGCGCTGAACTGGTCCGCGCTCGAGGCGGCGGCCGCGCACTTCCCGCCCGGTCCGGCCAAGCTCGCCTACCTGTTCGCGCTGGTGGGCCTCGGTACCAAGGCGGGGCTGGCCCCGGTGCACACCTGGCTGCCCGATGCGCACAGCGAGGCCCCGGCGCCGATCAGCGGACTGCTCTCGGGCGTGCTGCTCGCCACCGTGCTCTGCACCCTGGCGCGGGTGGCCAGCATCACGGCCCAGGTGACGGGCGCCGCCTTCCCCTACCACCTGCTCCTGGGGGCCGGGCTGCTCTCGGTGGCCGTGGCCACCCCCTTCCTCATGCTTCAGGAGGATCTCAAGCGACTCCTGGCCTACTCCAGCCTGGAACAGGTCGGGCTCATGGCCGTCGGCTTTGGGTTGCACGTTCCCCTGGCGGCGGTGGGCGCGGTCCTGCAGCTGGTCGTGCACGCCCTCACGAAGTCCGGCCTGTTCTTCACCGCGGGCCAGGTGGTGCACGACGCGGGGACCCAGCGCCTGGCACGGCTGCGCGGCGTGGGTCGGCACGCGCCGCTGCTGGGTGCGGGGCTGCTCATCGGCATCTTCACACTCGGCGGGCTGCCGCCCTTCGGCCTCTTCTTCAGCGAACTGGACATCCTGCGGGCGGCATTGGCGACGAGCCCCTGGATCGGCCTTGGCCTGTTCGGCCTGTTGGCGGCGATCTTCGGCGGGCTCGTCTACTACGTGGGCAACGCGGTCCTCGGACCAGGACGGCCCTTCGTCCCGACGCGCGCGGGCGCGACCACCTGGGCCGTCGTGGGGCTGCCGGTGCTGCTGGCCCTGGTGGTCGGTCTGTGGACACCGCATGCGCTATCCGGCGGGCTCCAGGCGGCGGCGTCCGTGGTCTTGGGGGGGCGGCAGTGATGAGCATGGCATCCGAGGGGCTGACCCCGGTGCTCGCGGTCCAGGAGGTCGAGGCCTCCGGCCTCGGCGCGGCGGTGGCCGCGAGCCTTGGCCGCGGCGCCCGCTACCTGACGATGGCGGCCAGCGACCATCGGGAGGACGAGGGGCGCCTGCGCGTGGATGTCGTGCTGGCGCCTGGCGGCCCCGGCCCGCTGGAGGTCCTGCGACTCCACCTACCGCCGCAGCGCGCCGAGTATGCCTCGCTGACCCCGATCCTACCCGCGGTGCACTGGGACGAGCGGGAGGCGCGGGATCTGCTCGGCGTCGTGCCCCTGGGCCACCCCGATCCCCGCCCCCTGGTGCTGCCCGATGACTGGCCGCGGGGCCTGCACCCCCTGCGGCGAGACGTCCCCTGGGACGTCCATCCCGCCTCCGCGGTCGGCGCCGCCTGGTCCGCGCGGCTGGCGGAGGGCGAGGGCGTTGTGCACATGCCCGTGGGCCCGGTGCATGCCGGGATCATCGACTCCGGCCACTTCGCCTTCAGCCTGATGGGCGAGAGCATCCTGCACCTGGATGTGCGCCTGGGCTGGAAGCACCGCGGTGTGGAGAAGACCGTGGAGGGCACACCGTGGGAGGAGGCCTCCGCCGCCGTGGAGCGGGTGTGCGCCACCTGCTCGGCCTCGCAGCAGGCGGCGTGGTCCGAGGCCGTCGAGCAGATCCTCGGCTGGCCGCTTCCGCCGCGGGCCGTCTGGCTGCGCACCATCCTGCTGGAGTGCGAGCGGCTCGCCAATCACATCAACGACATCGCCGCCCTGCCGGCCGGAACGGGGTATACCGTGGCGGCCATGGCGGGCTCCGTCCTCAAGGAGCGCATGCTGCGGCTCGCGGCCCAGGCCTTCGGCCACCGCTACCTCTTCGGCGCCATCCGTCCCGGCGGTGTGGCCAGGGACCTGGACCCCGCCGCCGGGACCGGCCTGCGCCAGGGCCTCGGCGAGCTGCGCGGCGACCTCGAGCGCCTGACCCAGCGCATGCTGCGTCATCCGGGCTTTGTCGACCGCATCCATGGGACGGGGGTGCTGCGACCCTCGACCGCCCGGGACCTGGGCGGGGTCGGCCCGGTGGCGCGCGCGAGCGGCGTGCGCCAGGACCTGCGCCTGGATCGGCCGTACCTCGCCTATCGCCAGCTCGCGCCCCTGCTTGTCGTGGAGGAGGAGGGGGACGTCGCGGCCCGGCTGCGCGTGCGCATCCGCGAGGCGGCCGTCAGCCTGGAGCTGCTCGACCGGCTGCTGCACGGCCTGCCCCCCGGCCCCTGGCGCGCGCCCGCCCCCGCGGGGGCGGAGCGGGCCTCAGGTCTCGGGATCGGCGCCTGCGAGTCCCCCCGCGGCGCACAGGTGCACTACCTCGAGCTGCGGCAGGGCCGGATCTTCCGGCTCCGCATCCGCTCCTCGTCGTTCGCCAACTGGCCCCTGCTGCTGGAGGCCGTGCCCGGGAACCTGATCGGCGACTTCCCACTGATCAACAAGAGCTTTGAGCTCTGCTACGCCTGTTCGGACCGCTGATCCGCCGCATCGCTCCGGAGCGTCCGCCTGCGCCCGACGCCCGCCAGGGCGAACCCCGGGCAAAGAAGGAGACTGGGCCCTGGTCAGGCGGACGGGGGCGTGGAGTGATGGGCTCCGCGCCACGACAACCAGGGTCGCGAAGATGGGGAAGAGGACCGTGCCCCTGCTGTCCCGGTCCCTGCAGCTGCGCCACGTGGACGCCGGCAGCTGCAACGGCTGCGAGTCCGAGCTCGCGGCCATCACGAACCCGATCTACGACGCGCAGCGTTTCGGGGTGGATGTGGTGGCCTCCCCGCGCCACGCCGATGTGCTGACGGTCTCCGGGCCGGTCACGCGCCAGATGGAGGAGGCGCTGCGCCGCACGCATCAGGCGATGGGCGAGCCGCGTCTGGTGGTTTCCGTGGGCGATTGCGCCGCCGGCGGGTGCCCGTTCGCCGGCAGCTACGCCAGCCACCGGGGCGTCGGGGAGGTCCTGCGCGTGGATGCGCACATCCCCGGCTGCCCGCCCTCTCCGGCAGACATCGTGCGCCACCTGCGCGCGCTGATGGGCCAGGTCTGACGAGTCCGCCCCAGCGCGCGCTCGGGATGTCGGGGGTGGAGGTCCGGAGGGCGGGGCGCGGGGAGCACTGGCGCCCTGGGGCGACGCGCTCCCCGCGCGCGGCTTGGGCATCCGCGGCTAGGCCAGGGCGGCCAGGGGCTCCGCCACGGTCCGCCGGCTGAGCAGGTAACGCCCAATGGCGTCGGAGGCCAGACGGCCGTCGCGGATCGCGTGCACGACGGTCATGGCGCCGCGCACCAGATCTCCGCCAGCGAAGACCCCGTCGAGATCCGTCTCGCCGCCCTCTCCCCTGGTGCGCACCGACCCGTTGCGGGTCAGGAGCTCCGGATGACCGGCCACCTCACCCCCGACCGAATAGCCCACCGCCATGATCACGGTGTCGCAGGGCTCGTCGAATTCGCTCCCGGGGACCGGCTCGGGACTGCGGCGCCCGCTGGCGTCCGGCTCGCCGAGCCGCATGCGTACGAGCCGCGCGGCCCGCACGTGCCCGTGCTCGTCCTTGAGGTACTCCACGGGATTGACCAGGTATTCGAACTTCACGCCCTCGGTCAGGGTGTGCTCGATCTCGCCGACGCGGGATGGGCTCTCCGCGCGTGTGCGCCGGTAGACGATCTGGACCTCCCTGGCACCCAGCCGGACCGAGGTGCGCGCGGCGTCCATGGCCGTATCGCCGGCTCCGATCACCAGCACGCGCTCGCCGAGCGTCGGTACGGCGAACCCGGTCCGCTCGCTGTGCGAGAGCGCGACCTTGGCCAGTTGCAGGAACTCCTGGGCGACCCAGATCCCGTCGGCGTCCTCCCCCGGTATACCCGTGCGCCGCGCCTTCACGGCGCCAAATCCCAGGAAGACCGCGTCGTACGCCGAGCGCAGCTCCTCGAGCGTGATGTCCCGTCCCAGGGCCGTCTCGAAGGTGAAGACGACGCCCTGGTCCTTGAGGCGCGCGACCTCAGCGTCGACGGTGCCCTCGGGGAGCACGAACTCGGGAATGCCGTCGGCCAACAGGCCCCCCGCATACCTCTGCGCCTCAAAGATCGTCACGGCGCAGCCACGGCGGCTCAGGAAGTCGGCGCACGCCAGACCCGCCGGTCCGGCGCCCACCACGGCCACGGTGTGACCCTCCAGGCGTGTGTCGTCGGGCACGCCGCCAAAGCCGGGGGTGTATTCGGTTGGACCAGCCCCTCCGTAGGCCCCGATGGCCGCCGCGAACGGCGAGAGGGCACCCCTGGTATAGGAGGAGAAGCCCTGCGCCGCCCGCTCCGCGGCGCGCCGGGCCAGCAGGGCCTCGAACTCGGCGCGGCGCGAGAGGGCGTAGTCGGCGATGTAGCGCTCGATCGCGCCGATGCGCACGCCCTCGCCGCGCGCGTTCAGCACGCAACTGCCCTCGCACTGGTGCTCCCAGGCGCAGACGCGCCCCGTGCAGGCCGCCAGCGCGTTCTTCTCGTAATCCGCCGCGGCCGCGTCCAGAAATCGCCCCTCCTGGACCAGCGCGATGTAGGTGGGGATGGGATTGTTGTTGGGGCAGCCCGAGACGCAGGTGGGATGCTTGCAGAGCAGGCAGCGTTCGGCTTCGTTGACGACGTCGTCCTCATCAAAACCCTGGATGACCTCGTCAAACGTCTCCAGGCGCTGCTCCCGGTTCAGGACGTGCCAGGGAGTCATCTTCCATGGATCGAAGAATGGGACGGCGACGCGCGGCACCTCGGAGCCCGCCGGTCGAGCGCCGCTCTCCGTGCCTTCGTTCGCTTGTGGTGTCATGGACATGCCGTACCGCGTCCTCCTTGTGACGGAGTTGCGGGGCCGAACGGCCCTCGCAAGTTTGCTGCAGCACAAGCAAAAAGGGAAGCACCCAGAGGGGTCAACCCTTTGGGAGGATTGTCAACGTTTCCGGCTTGTGCGCCGCGGCGCAAGCGGCCACACCTCGTGGTGCGGCCCGGCCTCCAGGGCCGTCGCGGGCCCGCACGAGCACGGCGGCAGGCCGCGAGCGCGCCTCGCGGCGGACGAAGCCAGGTTCCAGCGACGCGCCGGGCAACGGGCCCACCGCGACCACCGTGGTGGACGTCACAGCGCGCCAGGGGCCCACGCCGCGGTTGCGGCGCATCTCCCCCGTGTCCGGCTCGGCCTCCGGCTCTGGGGCGGTCGTCACGCGCCGTATCTGCCGCTCGGCTCCCTGGGCGTCGGCGCGGGCCACGGCGCCCCACCGCCGGAGGGCCTCGCCCCGCCGCACCTGGGCCCAACCGCCGCCGGCCGGGATTCCCTCCGCATGCGCGAACGCGTGGCGGCCATCCCCTTCCGAATGACCAGTGGCGCGGCCGGTTGCTGGTCCCGCGTGGGTGCCCGGGGGCTTGCCACGAGCGGCGCTGGCCGCCTCCCCATGGTCCGCGCCACTCGCCCGTGTGAGGGCGGC
>JAKAUG010000036.1 GCA_021827805.1 Bacillota bacterium
ACGACTTCCGGGCTCTGCTCGATGACAATCCGATCTTCGTGGGGCGGACCCAGGGCGTCGGGTGCATCACGGCTGAGCAGTGCCGCAACTGGGGCCTGAGCGGGCCCAGTCTGCGGGCATCGGGGGTCGCCTTCGACGTGCGCCGCGCCGCCCCATACAGTGGCTATGACGCGTTCGACTTCGACATCCCCACGCGCACGGCGGGCGATTCGCTGGCCCGCTATCAGGTGCGCATGGACGAGATGGAACAGAGCGCCAGGATCGTGCGCCAGGCGCTGCAGGGCATGCCGGGCGGTCCCTGGCGCACCGAGGATCGCAAGATCACTCTGCCGCCGCGCGAGGAGTTGGGGACCTCGATGGAATCCCTGATCCACCACTTCAAGCTGGTCAGCCAGGGGTTTGCGGTGCCCGCGGGAGAGGTCTACCAGGCTGTGGAGAGCCCGCGGGGGGAGCTCGGCTTCTTCGTGGTCAGCGACGGTGGCCGGCATCCCTACCGCATGCGGGTCCGGGGTCCGTCCTTCTTCAACACACAGGGGCTGAAGGCCCTGCTCCGGGGACAGCTGATCGCGGACGCGGTCGCGGTCGTCGGGAGTCTCGACATGATCATGGGGGAGGTGGACCGCTGATGGCCCTGGACGCTCGCGAGGCAACGGACATCATCGGCCGCTATCCGTCGCCCCGTTCCGCACTGTTGCCGTTGCTGTGGCTGGGTCAGCACCGCGATGGCTACGTGACGGAGGACACCGTGGCCGACGTGGCCCTCCGGCTGGGGATGGCGGTCGCCGAGGTCGAATCCGTTCTCTCCTTCTATTCGATGTTTCGGCGCCGCCCTCCGGCCCGCTGCCGCCTGGAGGTGTGCCGGAGCCTGGCCTGTGCCATGAAGGGTTCCGGGGAGATTCTGGCCCGTGTGCAGGAGGAGACGGGGGTCGGCCCGGGGGAGAGTTCTGCCGACGGGGCGTTCAGCGTGGAGGTCGTCGAGTGCATCGCCGCCTGTGACCACGCCCCGGCCTACCTGTTCAACGAGCGTATGGCCGGTCCCCTGACGCCGGAAAAGGCCCTGGAACTTCTGCGCGGTGAGGGGGAGGGGCGCCGATGATTCGCAGGATCCTCACCGACGGCATCGGCGAATTCGATCTCACGCGGCTGGATGTCTACAGGGCGCGGGGCGGCTTCCAGGCGCTGCACAAGGCACTGACCACCATGAGCCCGCAGGACGTCTTCAACGAGGTCAAGACGAGCAACCTGCGGGGGCGTGGGGGCGCGGGTGCCGGAGCGGCCTTCAAGTGGAGCACGCTCCCCGAGGATGGCCGCCCGCGCTACCTCATCCTCAACGGGGATGAGAGCGAGCCCGGGTCCTTCTCTGGCCGCATGCTCATTGAGAAGAACCCCCACCTCGTCCTGGAGGGGGCCCTGCTCGCCGCCTATGCTTGCAAGATGGCCCGGGTGTTCATCTACCTGCGCGGTGAATTCCACGAGGGCGCCCAGATCCTGACGCGGGCCGTGGCGGAGGCGCGCGAGGCGGGCCTGGTCGGTCCGCGCATCCTGGGCTCGGAGTTCGGCGTTGAGGTTGTGGTGCACCGCGGAGCCGGGGCCTACATCTGCGGCGAGGAGACCGCGATCATGGAGTCCCTGGAGGGTAAGCGCGGGCATCCGCGCACGCGACCACCGTTCCCCACGGCCAGCGGTCTGTACGGCATGCCCACGGTGATCAACAACGTGGAGACGATCGCGAACGTGGTGGGCATCGTGGCCAACGGTGGCGCCTGGTTCGCGGCCATCGGGCCGGAGAAGTCGCCGGGAACGAAGATCTGCTCGGTGTCCGGGCGGGTCCGCCGGCCCGGCAACTACGAGATCCAGATGGGCACACCCCTGCGCGAGCTCATCGAGGAGCACGCCGGTGGGCTTGAGCCCGGCCACCAGTTGAAGTTCGTTCTTCCGGCGGGGGCCAGTTCCGCCCTGGTCCTGCCCAAGGACCTGGACACGCCGTTGGATTTCGATTCGATGATGAGCATCCGCTCCATGCTGGGCTCGGCCGGGATGCTGGTGTGCGACGAACGCGATTGCGCCGTGCACGTGGCCTACCTTGGCTCTCGCTTTTACCACCATGAATCCTGCGGCAAGTGCACGCCGTGCCGCGAGGGCACGGGGTGGACCGAGCGCGTGCTCCACCGTATGGAGCACGGCGCCGGACGGCCCGGGGACACCGAGCGCCTGCAGGCCCTCTGCAGGGGCATTGGCGGTCGCAAGTGCCTCTGCCTGCTGGGGGATTTCTCGGTGACCTACCTGCAGTCGGCCCTGAGTGCGTTCCCGGAGGAGTTCGTCGCCCACGAGCAGGGAGGGCCCTGCCCAGTGGCGGCGGCTGTGGAGGTGGCCAACCGATGAGCAGCGCGCCCCCGGCGGCGGGTGCGGCGCCGGCCGCGCCCCCGCCCACGACCGTGAACTGCACGATCAACGGGCAGCCGTGCACGTTTCCCCGTGGCACGCTGATCGTGGATGCGGTGCGCCAGGTCGGGCGGAACATTCCCTTCTACTGCTACCATCCCAAGCTCGCCCCCGTTGGGGCGTGCCGGGTGTGCATGGTGCAGGTCGAGGGCGCACCGGTGGCCGCGCGCGGCCCGATCGTGACCACCGCCTGCACCACCCCGGTGTTCGAGGGCCTGAAGATCGAGACGATGGCCGAGCCGGCAAAGCTGGCGCGCAAGCAGGTGCTGGAGTTCCTGCTCATCAACCATCCCCTGGATTGCCCGGTCTGTGACAAGGGCGGAGAATGTGATCTCCAGGATTTCACGCTGGCTTACGGACCGGGGGTCAGTGGCTTCGCCGAGACCAAGGTCCATCGCAGGAAGGCGGATGATCTCGGGCCCTTCCTCGTGCTGGACCAGGAGCGCTGCATCATGTGCCAGCGCTGCGTGCGTTACGAGAACGAGGTGCTGGGCGAGTTCAACCTGGTCCTCAAGCAGCGCGGGGACCACACCGTCATCGACACCGGGCAGGGGGAACCCTACGCCGGGCACTTCTCCGGGAACAACACGGAGCTCTGCCCTGTGGGGGCGCTCACCAGCCGCACGTACCGCTTCAAGGCCCGGCCGTGGGACGTGCGGGCCGTGCCCACCGTCTGTCAGGCTTGCAGCCTGGGCTGCAACCTGAACGCGCAGATGCGTGGCGACGCGGTGGTCCGTCTGATGCTGCGCGACAACATGGCCTTGGACGGCGGATGGCTCTGTGATCGTGGCCGCTACGGTTTCGGGCACATCCGCTCGGAGCGGCGGCTCACGCAGCCCATGGTCCGGCGGGACGGCCGCCTGTGCCCGGTGAGCTGGGAGGAGGCGCTGCGGGTTGCCGCCGCCGGCCTCCAGAAGGGCGCCGCGGTGCTCGGAGGTGCCAGGCTCACCGACGAGGAGGCCCTGGCCCTCAGCGAGTTGACCCGCATGGCTCTGGGCACCAACGACGTGGACTGGCGTGTGGGCGCCCAGGCCTTCGCCGCCCCCGAGGCCCTCGGCCTCCAGGGGGCCGAGGTGACGAGCATCGACAGGGCGGACCTGATCGTCCTCGTGGACACCTGCCTCGCCGAGGAGGCCCCCGTGCTGGACATCCGGCTGCGCAGGGCGGCCAGGAAGGCCAAGGTCGTGGACCTGGGCCCCGTGCGCAACATGCCCGTGGGCCGGGCCACGCGGGTGGTCGCCGCCGTGGAGGATCTGCCGCGGCAGATCCTCCTGCTCGCGCCCGAGCTGCGGGCGGCCCAGGCCCCGCTGATCATCTGGAACGGCCGCGGCAGCCAGGAGCTGGTCGATGCGGTGGCGGAGACGGGCGCCAGGGTGCTCGTACCCGGTGAGTTCAGCAACGCGCGCGGCGCGGAGGCCGCAGGGCTGGTGCCGACCATGCTACCGGGTTATCGGGCCCTCGCGGATGGACACGAGCTGGCGGCCCTGTGGGGCGGAACGCCCCCGGCGACGGCCGGGCGCTCCGCGCGTGAGATCCTGGCCGCCTGCCGGGATCGGAAGATCCAGGCGCTCTACCTGGTGGGGGCCAATCCCCTGCGCACCTTCCCCGATGGCCGTCTGGCCCGTGAGGCTCTGGACGCCGTGCCCTTCCTTGTCGTGCAGGATCTGTTCACGACGGAGTCGGCGGAGCACGCGGACGTTGTGCTGCCGGCACTCGGCCCCCTGGAGAAGGAGGGCACCGTCACCGGCCTGTCCGGGGTGCGGCAGAAGGTCCGTCGTGTCACGGCCGGGCCGGGAGAGGCCCGCGCCGACCGGGTCATCCTGTCCCAGTTGGCCGAGGCCCTGGGGCGGCCCCTGCGCGGTGCGCGTCCTGAGGTTTCCGATCGTCCCGTGCGCCTGGAGCTGCCCATGACCTCCGCCGTGCATGCCGCGCCAGGATTGAGGGTGGTGGTGGCCGGGCAGCTGTTCGCTGGCGGCGGCACCGCGGCCTTTGATCCCAACTTTGCGCCTGTGCGTGGGGATCCCCAGGTGCGGGTGCACCCACAGGACGCCCGCGGGCTGGCGAGCGGAACTCGGGTGCACCTGCGCGGCGAGGACGGCGTGGTGAAGCTGGTGCTCAGGCTCGATCCCGGGGTGGCCCCCGGGCATGCCGTGGTGGCGGCCCATGACTTCGGCTCCAACCAGCTGGGGCCGTGGGCCGAGCTGGAGGCCGCGCCGGCCCAGGCCGCGGCGGGGGTGGGCGCGCAGTGAGTGGAATGTCCTTGGGCTACGTTCTGGTGCGCTCGGTGATCCTGGTCCTGCTCCTGATGGGCGCCTTTGCCTACTTCATGGTGCTGGAGCGCAAGGTCCTGGGGTACTTCCAGTTGCGCTGGGGGCCGGTGCGCGTGGGACCGTGGGGGCTGCTGCAGCCGATCGCCGACGCGCTCAAGATGGTGGCCAAGGAGGATACGCAGCCACTGGGCGCCGACGGGCTGATCTTCGTGGCCGCCCCGGCACTGGCGCTGTTCGTGGCCCTGGCTGCCTTCGCCGTCATCCCGCTGGGGCCGACGCTGCACTTTGGGCACCTGGCCCTGCCGCTGTCTGTCGCCAACCCCCCGTCTGGCCTGCTCTTCGTGCTGGCCATCCTTTCCCTGGGCGTGTACGGGGTGAGCATGGGCGGCTGGGCCAGTCAGAGCAAATACGCCCTGCTCGGCGGGCTGCGGGCCGCGGCGCAGATGGTGAGTTACGAGTTGGCCCTGGGACTGTCCGTCATCTCCGCCGTGGTGCTGGCGGGCACCCTGAGCCTGACGGGCATGGTGCGGGCGCAGGCGGTGCATGGCCTCTGGGCCATGGTGCCGAACATCCTGGGCTTTGTGATCTTCGTCATCTGCTCGGTTGCGGAGACCAACCGTGCCCCGTTTGATCTGGCCGAGGCCGAAGGAGAACTGGTGGCCGGGTTCCATACCGAGTACTCGGGCTTCCGCTTCGCGAACTTCGTCATGGCCGAGTACATCAACATGTTCACCCTGAGCGCCCTCGGCTCCATCCTCTTCCTGGGAGGCTGGCTGGGCCCGTTCGGACTGCCCTCCTCAGCCTGGTGGCTCGTCCTGAAGATGGCCCTGTATCTGTTCTTCTTCATCTGGCTGCGGGCCACGTTCCCGCGCATCCGCTACGACCGCCTCATGAGCTTTGGCTGGAAGGTGCTTGTCCCTCTCGGCTTCTTGAACCTGGTCTGGATCTCGGCCTTCGTGGCCTTGGGGGGGTGGCACTGATGGGGGCCCTGGAGCGTGTTCTGGCGCTCAGCCGAGGGCTGGGCACCACCTGGGGATA
>JAKAUG010000483.1 GCA_021827805.1 Bacillota bacterium
GGCCAGACCCAGGTGCACAGGCTCGTCCGGTCTCCCCTCCTTCGTGGGCCGGAAGACCCGCCCGATTTCGAAGAGGGACGCGGCGGCCCTCTGGTGCCGGGCGTTGACGCTCAGACTGCGCAGCAGCCCCACCGCCAGGGTGGTGCGCAACAGCGCCTGCTCGGCGTGCATGGGGTTCTGCACGCGCACGGCCTGGCGCCAGGGGTGGTCGGGGGGCAGGCGCAACAGATCGAGACCCGCCTCGCCATGCAGGCTGTAGGGTTGGGTTTCACTGCAGCCCGCACCGAGCGCCGCGCCACGGATCACGGCTTCCAGGCGCCGGATGGGGCTGGGGGCGACCGCGCCCGGGGCTCCCGCCGGGAGCGCCTCGGGAATGCGATCGTAGCCGTGGACGCGGGCAACCTCCTCCACCAGGTCCACCTCTTCGCGCACATCCAGGCGCCAGGAGGGGACCACGACGCGCAGCCGGTCGGCTCCGTCGGCCCGGAAGGAGAAGCCCAGGGATTCGAGGGCCCGCCCCGCCGCGGCGGTCGAGAGCCGAATCCCCAGAAGCCCGCGCACTCGCTGGCCGCGTAGGAGGATGGTCCGGCCGGGCACACCGGGGCCGGCCTCGAGGCGGCCCACGAGGACCCGGGCCCCGGCCAGGTCCTGTAACAGGTGCGCCGCGCGGTCGGCCGCCAGCGTGGTGAGCTCGGGGTCCACACCACGTCCGAAGCGCGCGGCCGCCTCCGTGGCCAGGCCGAGGCGGCGCGCGGTGCGGGCCACCCCGGTGGGGCTGAAGTGGGCGGACTCCAGAAAGATGCGGGTCGTCTCGGGACGGACGCCGCTGTCCTCGCCCCCCATGACGCCGGCGATCGCCACCGGGTGGTCCTGGTCGGCGATCACGAGGTCGGAGGGCTCCAGTGTCCGGGTGACCCCATCCAGGGTGCGGATGGTCTCGGCCACGTTGGCGCGGCGTACGCGCACCCCATGGCCGGACAGGGCATCCAGGTCGAAGGCGTGCAGGGGCTGGCCCAGTTCGCAAAGGACGTAGTTGGTCACATCCACGGCGAGTCCCAGGCTGCGCAGGCCGCATTGCGCCAGGCGGTGCGCCAACCACAGGGGAGAGGGGCGGTGCGCGGGCAGCTCCACCACGCGCGCGCAGTACCGCGGACAGAGTTCGGGGGCCGCCAACTCCAGGGTGGCCACGCTGGCCGCGGCGGAGCCCTCTGGACGCGGGTTCGAGGGAGGCAGCCGCAGGGTGCCTCCGCTGAGCGCGGCCACCTCCCTCGCCACGCCGAGGATGCTCTGGCAGTGCACCGCGTAGTTGGGGGTGAGCTCCAGATCCAGCACCGCATCGGCCAGGTCCAGGGCGGTCACCAGGTCGTCGCCCTCGACGAGGGCGGCACCGGCCGCCGTGGTCTCCCCGTCCAGCACCAGCAGGCCCTGGTGCCCTCCGGGCAGCCCCACCTCGTCGGCGGCGCAGAGCATGCCCTCCGAAGGGATGCCCGCCATCGGCCGCACGGTGATGCGGCGCCCGTCCGGGAGGAGCGCTCCGGGGCGGGCCCAGGGCACGAGGTGTCCCACCGGGATGTCCGGGGCCCCGCTGACGACCACGGCGGTGGCACCCCGCGCCCGCACATGGCACAACCGCAGGTGGTCGGAGGCGGGATGGGGCTCGGCGGACAGGATCCGCGCCACGACGATGTCCCGAGGCGTCACGGCTGGGGTGTCGAGCGCCGCCACGGCGAGGCCCCGGGAGGTCAGGGCGGCGGCAAGAGCCTCGGGCGTGTCCCGCCATGCGACAAATTCAGCCAGCCAGCGCAGCGGCACCCTCATCAAATCTCGGCGCGGCCGTCTGATACCCCCGCCTTCAGGCGTGGGCAGGGCCGCGCCTCCCTCCCTGGTGGCAGAATGGAAACGCACCTTGGAAACGGAACGTATGGCGTTGCGCCGAGGAATCCGTCGGCGCGTGAAACGTTCGCGGACCACTCGGGAGACACGCGCTGTCCAAAGGCACCGGCTTGCTGGTGACGGTTTCGGCCACAGGCGCAACCTCCCTTGCCAGTCTCGCGATACGTGGGACTGGCGGGCCGCGGTCAGGCGGCCCATCGCGTCCCGATCCTGGAGACGCAAGCCCCCGGCTTTAGCCGTGGGGTCCTGACCGGCCTGACCCGCTAGAACTGCTCCAGGAAGCGCAGGTCTCCCTCATAGAGGAGACGGATGTCCTCGATCTGATAGCGGAGCATCGCCACCCGTTCGACCCCCACCCCGAAGGCCAACCCAGAGACCTCCTCCGGGTCGTAGCCGCCAGCGAGCAGCACGCTCGGGTGCACCATGCCGGCGCCCAGGATCTCGATCCACCCGCTGCCCTTGCAGGTGCGGCAGCCCTTGCCCTGGCAGAACACGCACCACACATCCACCTCCGCCGACGGTTCGGTGAAGGGGAAGTAGCTGGGGCGCAGACGGATGGCGGCTCGGGGCCCCCACAGCCTCCGCGCGAACTCCGCGAGGATGCCCTTGAGGTGCGCGAAGCTCACGCCTCGGTCGACGAGCAGGCCCTCCACCTGGTGGAACATGGGGGAATGCGTGGCGTCGTCGTCGCGCCGATAGACGCGGCCCGCCGCGATGATGCGGACGGGCAGAGCCCGCTGCTGGGCCAGCATGCCGCGAATCTGCACGGGGGAGGTGTGGGTGCGCAGCAGGAGCTGCCCCCGCGGCTCATCGGCCCCCGGGTGCCCCTCCACGTAGAAGCTGTCCTGCATCTCACGGGCCGGATGGTCCGCGGGGATGTTCAGGGCCTCAAAGTTGTACCATTCGCTCTCCACCTCGGGGCCCTCGGCCACAGCGAATCCCAGGCTGGCAAAGATGGCCTCCATCTCCTGGCGCACCAGGACCAGGGGGTGGGGATGTCCCCGCGGAGGCCTCCGGCCGGGCAGCGTAACGTCCACGGCCTCGGCCTCAAGGCGCTGCTCCAGGTCCCTGGCCCTGATCTCCTGGCCCCGCTCCTCCAGGCTCTGTTCCACCTCGGCCCGTACGCGGTTGGCCAGCGCTCCCGCCGCCGGGCGCTCGTCGGCGGCCAGCTGTCCCAACTCGCGCAGGGTCAGCGTCAGCTCGCCCTTGCGTCCCAGAAGGTGCACGCGGAGTTCCTCAAGTTCCTGGACGCTCTGGGCCGCGGCGAGAGCGGTCCGGGCCCGGGTCGCCAGGGCCGCCAGGCGTGCCTCCCACAGTTCACGGGCTGTCATCGTCCAACCCCCCAAACAACAGCGGAGCCCCCTGTCCAGAGAAGGACAGGGGGCTCGCAGCGGTACCACCCCATGGTGCCCCGACCAGGCCGGGGCCTCTTGCGCCGGACCCTCACGGCCCGGCTACCCCGTTAACGCCGGGGAGGTCGGCGCGCCCTACAGCCGCAGTGGCGGGTTCAGGCGGCGGTTCGGGAGAGAAGGGGACCGGGCGGCTGCCTGCTGACCAGGGGTTCCACCCGGCACCGCTGTGCCGCCCCCGGCTCTCTGCCGCGCGTCTGCGCCAGCCCGTCCGCGCTCCGTCATGACTGGGCCGTACTGTATGCGAAGGCGGAGCGGGCAGTCAAGGCGACCGCGGCCTGCTGGAGCGGGGCCCGCCGCTGGGCCCACCATGGCGAGCCGGGGCCACCTCGTGCCATCGAGGTGGGTCCATCCGTTCACGATCTCACCGCGCCCGGTTCCAGGCGGTGGTCTCGGGTGTCTTGGTGCAGTATGCTGCGAGCGGTTTGCATGGGACATACGCGGCGCGGAACAGTCCTGGAGTGCGGGCGCGGGGGTTCGCCCACGCCGGGGAGCGCGTCCTGATGCGACGACCCGTTGTCGGTCGGGGGTGGAGCGTGGTGGAGGCCCTGGTGACCGTCGACCTTCCGGAGGCCTGGCAGGTCCGGCTGAGACAGGACTTTCCGGAGGTGTGCTTCACCTTTGCGCAGGATCCGCAGCGCATCCTCGCGGCGGCGCCCACGGCCGAGGTGATCCTGGCCAGCGCCCTGTCCCGGGAGGTGGTGGCGGCGGCGCAGCACCTGCGCTGGGTCCAGGCCGCCACCTCGGGCGTGTCCCACTTGCTGTTTTCCGAATTCCGCGAGCGGAATGTGCTCCTGACCAACGCCAGAACCCAGGGCGTGCCGATGGCCGAGCTCGTCCTGGCCATGATGTTCGCCTTTGCCTCCCGACTGCCGCTCTTCGTGGAGGCACGGGGTCGGCGCGAACTGGTCGCCCAGCGCGCGGTGCGGGAGAAGTTCGAGCTGCACGGGCAGACCCTGCTCATCTGTGGGCTGGGGGACGTGGGAGGGATGCTCTGCGGCAAGGCCGCGGGCATTGGCATGCGGGTCATCGGCCTGCGCCGCAGGCCCGAACTCCACTGCGCGGGTGCGGAACAGGTGGTGGGGGTCGACCGGCTCTGGGACGTGCTGCCGCGTGCCGATCACGTGGCCATGACCCTGCCCCTGACGCAGGGTACGCGCGGGTTCCTCGGTCCCGAGGAGTTCGCCCTGCTGCGCAGGGGCGTCTATCTGTACAACGTGGGGGGCGGGGCGACGGTGGACACCCGGTCCCTCGTGCAGGCGCTGCGCGAGGAACGCCTGGCTGGAGCGGGCCTGGACGTGACCGATCCGGATCCCCTGCCTGCGAACGATCCGCTCTGGGCGATGGACAACGTCCTGCTGACCCAGCACACGTCCGGTTCGAGCCCGCACAACAACGAGCGGATTGCGGCCATCTTCGCGGAGAACCTGCGCCACTATCGCAGCGGGGAAGCGCTGCGCAACGCCGTGGACCCCGTTTTGGGCTACTGATCACGGGCGCGTCGCCTCGATGGCCCGCACCGACTCCCGGGTCCACACCCAGGCCAAACGGCGGGCAGCCCTCTGGCGCGCGTGGGAAATCGTTCACAAAGCTGTCCCAGCCGACATTCCGCACCCCTGGGGCCACGGCGGGGGGATTCCACTTCGCCTGCCCCCTACACGGTCCGGAACATCACGGCCTGCCAACCTTGAGGGTGCGGAATAGCGGTCACAGATCCGTGCTATCCTGCCATGGTAGATGCCCGGGGTCGGCGCTCGCTGGTCCGGGGCTGAGCGGCAACGCGGCGGGGGATGCAGCATGCGGCGGGGTGTGGCCATCGCGTCTGCGGCCGGGATCTGCCTGCTGGCGGGCGCGTTCGCCGCCTGTGCCGTCAGGACCGCTCTTCCCCAGGGGATCCATAAGATCCAACACGTGATCATCATCTTCCAGGAGAACCGATCCTTCGATTCGTACTTCGGCACCTATCCCGGCGCCGTCGGTATCCCGATGCAGAACGGCGTCCCGACGGTCTGCGTGCCGAATCCCCTCAGCGGGAACTGCGTGCGGCCGTACGTGGACCACAGCGACATCAACGGCGGTGGGCCGCACATGGCTGCCTCCTCGGCGGCGGACATCGATGGCGGCAAGATGGACGGCTTCATCGCCCAGGCGGAGGGAGGGGTCCTGAAGGTCTGCCGGCAGAACCCCACCAACCCTCGGTGCACGAACACCAGCACGCCGGATGTCATGGGCTATCACACCGGGAGCGACATCCCGAACTACTGGGCCTGGGCGCAGCACTTCGTGCTCCAGGATCATATGTTTGAGTCGGTTCACTCCTGGAGCTTCCCGTCGCACCTCTTCTTGGTGTCCGCGTGGTCGGCAGACTGCGCCCCGTCCGGAGATCCGTCCTCCTGCACGGCGCAGGTCATGCCGAGCAACCGC
>JAKAUG010000271.1 GCA_021827805.1 Bacillota bacterium
CCAACCCCACCGTGGTCAATGAGCTCCTGGACCGGGCACTGGAGGGGTAGACCGCGCAACCCCCTGGGCCGTGCGCGTTCCCTGTGCCCGCTGGGCAGCGGGAGGCAGGCGCCCTGCGCGCGCCCGACCGCCCGGGCGTGACCACGCCGATCTTCCACACTGGGCGCAGGCTGCGCGCGACCAAGCGGTCCGCGCGGCGGCCGTGGTGCGGCGGCGCCATCTCAGGTGGGGCGTGGCGAGGGGGTGCGCCGCCGCCAATGGTCCGGCACCAGCGCTTCGAGGACATCGTCGACCGTCACCAGCCCGATCAGCGAGCCCTCTTCGTTGACCACGGGGAGCGTCAGCAGGTTGTGATCGGTCATCAGCAGGGCCAGATCGATCAAATCCGCGCTCGCCTCGACGCGGACCGGATCTGGATCGGAGACCGCCTGCAGTGTCGCGCCTGGCTCCGCCTGCACCAACCTGACCACGGTGACCGCTCCGCACAATCGCCCCCCTCCGTCGGTGCAATACACGCTCGTCAACGCCTGCGGCTGCATGCTGGCCGCACGGCCCACGGCGGCGAGGGCGTCGCTCACACGGGTCTCGCCGGGCAGACCGATGAAATCCACACCCATCAACCCACCAGCGCTCTCCGCGTGGAAGCCCAGCAGCATCGTCACCCTGGTTCGCTGCGGCACGGTCAGCAGCTCGAGGACGGTCTGGCGACGCTCTGTGGGCAACTGCATGAGCGCGTCGGCCGCGTCGTCGGCGCGCATCCGCGACAGTACCTCCGCCACCTCGGCATCGGGTCGGGCCCTGAGCAGCGCCGACTGTTCGCCCTGCTCCAGCTCTTCGAATACGTCGGCCTCCAGATCACGGTCGCCGTGGACCTGGGCCAGGATGTCCCGCTGCTCCTCTCCGGATGCCGCTTCCACCAGGTCTGCGATCTCCGCGGGCTTCAGCCAGCGCAACCAGGCGCGCCGCGCGCCGTGCGCCATAGGGACGGCGGAACCGAACAGCGGGGCGAAGCCCTTCCAGTCCCGCACCTGGGCTGGCTCGTGGCGGCGGAACCGCCGCAGCCGCGCCGCCCTGTCCACGTCGACACCCGAAGCCTCCCAAAGATGATGCTCCTGGGTGAGCCGCACGTCGAAGGCCCGGACCAGGCAGCGGTGCTCCAGGTCGACGAGCCGATGGCCCAAGACGTCTGCCCGCAACAGGAGTTCACCCCTGCGACGCTCGAAGGGGCGAAGGTCGACTCGGCCTGTCGCGAGGGTGAGGCGATGGGTCTGCCACTCCGCGACGGCCTTGGCCGGGATGAACAACCGCTGCCCACCGACATCCGCGACGACCCCGGCAACCACGGGATAATTGGTGCCGCGCATCTGAACGACCACGTCGTCCAGGTGCGCGACCCGCTGGCCGCCGACGTCGATCACCGCCCGTCTGAGCGTCGACAGGTAGAGGTGCGCCGGCCCATTCTGCATAGGCGGCTTGGCTTCCGGGCGACGGTCCGGAGGCGACTCCACGTTCGCGTTCCCCTCCCCAAAAAAGCCTAGTGCCCAAGGGCGAGCTGTATGACGCGGACGACCACCAGAGCCACGGCGATCACCAGATAGCCTCGAAGGACGGCGAGACCCGCTTTCCGCCCCGCAGAGAGCGCCGTCGGGGCAAGGAGCGCCAGCGGTGGCATGCGCCACGACGCGCGGTCGGTGCCCTCGTCCGCTGGGACGAGGGGGACTGGGCGCCGCCCGGGGAGCAGCGCGAACCCGCCGACCAACAGCAGCGCTCCGATGCCGGATCCCATGATAGCCATGATCGCGCCCGCGGAGATTGAGGGAAAGACCACGCTCGCCGTCAGGACGACCGACAGGATCACGAGTACGGCGATCACCGTCCACGCGAAGATGTTCAGACCCCTACCATTGACCCATGGCCCCAGCACCTCTCGATCATTGCAGAGCAGGACCAGGAAGACCGTGGCTGAGGGCAGCAGGACTCCCGCCAGAACCTGGACACCCTCGGTGAGCAGGCCGAGCGGGCTGCCGGGAAGGACCACGATGGCCGCAGACACCACGAGCAGCCCCACGAAGACCGCGTAGAAGCCCTTCGCCTCGCCGGGATGCCGGTGCAGCGAGTGGCGGATCCCCAGAACATCGGCCACGGCATAGGAGGTGGCAAGGCTTACCGCGGCGGCTCCGATGGCCGAGGCGTCGATCAGGCCGATCGCGAAGAGGATCCCCGCGGCATGGCCAACGTAGTGCCCGAGGCCTGCCGCGACGCCTCCCGCGTCCGTGAACTGGCCCATCCCGGCGTGGCCGGCAAAGGCGGCCGCGGTGAACGACATCATCGCCGCCGCCCCGACGACGACCACGACAATGCCGATCCACAGGTCGGTCCGCTCGTAGCCCATGAACCTTGGCGTGATCCGCTTGTCGATCACGTAGGACTGCTGGAAGAAGAGCTGCCATGGGGCCACGGTCGTACCGACGATCGCGATGATGAGCAGCATCACGGTGGACAGATCGGCCCCGGGCGGGAACCCGGGAACGACGAGGTTGTACGCGACATGTCCCAGCGACGGATGATCACCAGTGAGCCCGCGACCAGGACCAGGCACGCGCGTTCAAACGTCCGGAACGAGCCCGTGCTCGATGCCGCCACGACGACCAACGCGGCGACGAACACGCCAGGGATCTTGGGCAGCCCGAGGTAGCTCAGTCCGAGGCTGATCCCGATGAATTCGGTGATGAGCGTCAGCGCGTTCAGCAGGAACAGATCGATCACGCTGAACGCACCCCAGAATTTGCCGAAGCGCTCCAGGATGAGCCGGGCGTGTCCGACGCCGGTGACGGCGCCCAGGCGCAGCACCATCTCCTGGTTCACGTAGAGGACGGGCACGAGGAGGAGCAGTGTCCAAAGCAGATGGGTCCCGTAGTTCTGGCCGGCCTGCGTGTATGTGGCGAAGGCGCCGGCATCGTTGTCCCCCACCATGACGATGAGTCCAGGGCCGACGATCGCGAGCAGCGTGAGCAGCTTCGCGGAGAGCTGGGTCCGCGCCGCCGTGTCCTCGACCCTGATGGTGCCGAGCGCACCCTGGATGTCACCGGTGTGCGCGGTGTCGAGGACCGCGGATTCCTGGCGTTGAGCGGGGGGCCCGCCCTGCGTTGGGGTTGCGGCCGCCTTCTTCATGGACACGCGGGGGCGCCCCCTGCGGCCACGGAGGAGCTTCCCGCCACCCGCGGCAGGCGGCCAGGCCGCCGGGGGTCGCCCGCGGAGAGGGTTCCACGGGGCCGGCCGAGGCGGCCGTGGGCCATCTCCACAGGGCCCTTCTGGGAGCTCGCTCCGAAGCGCCGACCTGGCCACGCCTGGACCACGGGGGCCCAGGGGATCGTCAACGGGCGGGATGACAGAGGAAAGCGGGCGTCTGGCGCCCTCTCGCCCCTCCCGCGGGCGGTGACACCGCCAGTGGCCCTGTCGGCGATCAGGGACAGGATGCCCGGGCCGGCAAACCTCATGAGGGGGCGCGCCAGTGGGGCATGGGATCGCGCGCAGAGGTTCAGCGTCCGCTCGCGGGTGATCGAGCCCCGAGCGGCCTCCCGGGCAGCGCCATGGAGGACAGCCATTTCGCCACCTTCTTCTCACCGCAGCGTGGACATCGACCCGTGCTGGGACCGGTCGTACTGTCACCGGCGCTCATGGCTATCCCCCCTTTGGTCGAGAGAGATCGCATCACAAACAAGAATCCCCGGCCGTGCGGCCGAGGGCAATCACGTCCGTCTGTCCGCCATGCCCATCCAGCGCAGGTGGACCGGACCCCGTGTGCGCCTGGTGCCTGCTGCCGATCAGTGAGCGACACGCCCATGGGGTCCAGGGCCCGCCCAGCCGCTTGGGGAGAGGCCTTCCGCCGACTTCCCCTCTCCCGCCGTTGGCGTCTCGCGACGCGCCTGGGCAGCCCTTCTGTTTGTGGCGCGTGTCCACCCCACCGGGTGCGGTCCCCAGGATCCGGATGAAGATATGCCGATCCGAAGTCGGGTGTCAACAGCAGGTTTCGCGTGATGTCGACGCCCATCGCTTTACGGCGACGCGGTGGCCACCCGCGACAGGGCTCGCGGGCAGCGCCGCAGCCGGTCCGGGACTCATGGGCGTCCGTCTCGCGCTTCGGATGCGCGTTCATCCACCTCCCGGCCCCCTCCCCGGCGCGGACACCGCAGCCCAACCCCGGGGCCCACAATCCCCCAGCAACACCGGAGGACGCCGGCATGCCCCGGATCGCCGGGAGGCCCACGCGCTTCGCACGCTGGACCAACGGGAATCGCCGTTGGGGCTTCTCCTGCGCGAGCGTTGCCGCGGGCCCGGTACGGTGCACGGTGGCGACCGAGCGGCAGGCCTCCACCGGGCGCCGTCAGACGGGGGTCGCGTCTGCACGCCAGCCCGCCAGGTTGCCGCCGCCAACGCCAACGCGCTGGCTGCGGGCCGCGCGCAGGTACCGCGGCAACTCATCCAGCAACGCTACGACCTTGCGGTCACCAAGCACGCGATCAAGTCCCGCGGCAGAGGGCGAGCCCCGCCGCTCATCGGCTTCGCGCATCACGTCGTACGCGTTGAGCTGCCGGGCCTTCTCACCCCACAGGGTCCGCGCCAGGATGTCCCCGTGCTGAGCAACTTCGGCAGCCCCGTACTTGTCGCCAGCCAGGGCTACCGGAAGATCGGCTGGGGGGGCAGGGTGGCGGATCGAGCCAACCGCCAGCGATGGCTGCCGCGATTGCCGGCTGCCGAGCGATGTGCCACAGTGGCCACAGTGCGATCGGGTTGTGGGTCTTGCCGCCTCCGAACGATGTTTCCAGGCGCAGCGCTGGGCTCGCTCCAGGAACATCAGTGAAGCGTCCGAAGACCTCCCGACAGAGCCCTTGCAGCCCTCTTGTTGGGTAGGTAGGTGTACGCGAAAAAGGTCGTCGCCTCCCGGGAGATGGACGGGGTGCCGTGCGCATTGCTCACGACCGCCTGCAGGTCGGCGGCGAACTGAGTATCAAGGAGGTTGCCGGTAAGGACGTCCTCCCGTGGCGTACAGGCGTCGAACAGTGAGCGCATCGGCGTACCCCCTTGGTCTCGGTGCCCGGGCCAGGGCGTGGCGCTGAACCCAGGGAAGGTTTACCGTGGCGGCGCGCGAAACCTGCCAGACCGTGAGGGTCGGATCGCGGAAAGGCCTGCGTCGGGCCCTCGGCGGCTGACGCAGGCATCACGCCGAAGGTTGCTGCCTGGGGCCATATGTGATATTCTGGAAACGGCGTGGGTTTGGGCAGCGCTGGGCTGAGGGGCGTGCTGATGGCTACTGGGCGTCATGCGCCAGCCTCGACCGGCCCTGATTTGGAGCGCTTGTTAGAGTTGGCCGCCTCGCAATTGTCCGCGCAATTGCAGGCACAGGACTCCTTGGATGCCAAGGCCGGATATCTCTTGGCGTTCAATGCGGTGGTTGTGGGGCTGGTGTTTCAGGCATGGTCAGCACTGGGCGCACCCAAATGGCCACTGCTCGCTATAGCGGCGAGCGCCGTCGGCTCTGTGATCTCGATGCACGTGACAAACATGCTGGACGGGCCAGACCCCGGTGCGTTCGCTCAGAATTACGGCTCTTCGTGCCCAATCGTGGGTGCCAGATTGCATGTCTGGGCTACAAGGCAGAGGGACAGGGCAAACCGCGACGCGACGGCAGCAGACGCCGGCCCTCGCCGCTG
>JAKAUG010000398.1 GCA_021827805.1 Bacillota bacterium
CCTGGGCCACATCTACTTCGCCGAGGTCGGGGGTGGGCGGCGGCGAGGGATTCCAGGTGGCACGTTCGTGCGCAAGGCAACCGCTGTGGGCGGGGCGGTCCTGGACATCGGCTGTTACTCGTTGGACACCGCCATGTGGGTCCTGGGCGACCCGCGGCCGCTCACCGTCTCCGCATACACGGGCAACCACTTCGGCAGCTCGCCCGAGCGTGCTCGCCTGGCCTCCTGGGACCGGAACATGGACCCCTCCAAGTTCGACGTGGAGGACTTCGGCATGGCCATGGTGCGCCTGGATGGCGACACCGTGCTCGTGTTCAAGATCTCGTGGGCGATGCACGCCGAAAGTCTGGGGCCAACGCTGTTTCTGGGCACCAAGGCTGGCCTGAACCTGGACGAGATGCGCTTGTACCACGACCTGGCGGACCGCACGGCCTACACGGAGATCAATGCCGGGAACACGGGTTGGAGCGACGCCTTCTTCCGCAAGATCGAGGTGTTCGTGGACGCTGTCCGCAAGGGCGGGCCGGCCCCCATCCCCGGCGCGGAGATGGTCCATGCCACCGCGATCATCGAGGCGATCTACACCTCCGCCGCCGAGGGCCGCGAGGTGCGTATCGAGATCCCGGAGATCTGAGCCGAGGTGAGGCGGGCGGGGGGCCCCTGGGCCCCCGCCCGCAGCTCACCTACCGGATGGGTAGAGCCGAGGCGCGGACCCCTTTTCAAACGCCTGGGCCTGTTGCCGCCAATCCTCAAGGAGCGTCGGCAGATCCTCCCCGGCATCCAGATCCCTCCGCAGACGGGCCGAGCCGGACAGCCGATCCACCCAATGCACCCCGCCATGCGCCAACCACCGGAACTCGGAGTGGTGGCACACCAGGGACAGCAGGAGAACGGCCGCATCGAGGGCCGCGTCCGCCTCACGGCGCACGCGCGGCTCCAGATCGAAGAACACCCCCTGGCACACCTGGCCGGCATGCTTGGAGGCAGTGGGCACGAACCAGACCGGGCGGGCCCGCACGGCGCGGGGAAGCCGCTCGCGCAGGGCGGCGGCCAGCGCGGGGCCGTCCAGCCACGGCGCGCCCACCTGGCGGAAGGGATAGGCGGTGCCGCGCCCCTCGGAGAGGTTGGTACCCTCCACCAGACACATCCCGGGATACAGCTCCGCCATCTCCGGGCCGCTGCTGTTCGGGGAGGGCGGGACCCACGGCCGCCCCCAGCGCGCAAAGGGCTCCCCCTGCCACCCCTGGACGGGCAGGACCCGCACCGCGCCCGCGGTCAGGCGCTCCTCCTGGGCCAGGACGAGCGCCAGTTCCCCGATCGTCCGTCCGTGGCGCACGGGCACGGGGAAGGCCCCGACCAGGGAGCCCAGGCCCGGCTCCACGCCCACCGGCCCGGCAACGGCGGCGCCGAGCGGATTCGGCCGGTCCAAGATCCAAACCGGCACGCCGAGACGGACCACCCGCAGGATGAGCGAGCGCATCGTGCCGGGGTAGGTGTAGTAACGGCAGCCGATGTCCTGCAGATCCACCAGGACCGCATCCACCCCGGCGAGCGCCTGCTGGTCCCACTCCCGGCCATAGAGGCTTGTGACGGGCAGACCCGTGGCCGCATCCGTGCCGTGCGCCACCGCTTCCCCGGCGGGATGCTCTCCGCGCAGGCCATGCTCCGCCGCCAGAAGTCGCACCAGTCGGATCTCCTTGTGGCGCGCCAGCACATCCACCGCGCTCTCGCCCCGTCGGTCCACACTGGCGGGACCCGCCAACAGGGCCACCCGCGCCCGGCGCAGATCCGCCGGGATCTCGCGGGCCAGACGTTCGAGTCCAGGACGCAAGGCATGATGCCCCCTCTGCTCGCTACATCGGTGCCTCGGCGGCCAGCCCAGCACGCAGGGTCCGCGCGGCCGAAGGCTCCAGGCCCAGGCACACCGCACCCGCCACCGGAGGCAGGCGAAGCGGCGTCAGCGCGTCCGCGAGGGCAACCGGCAGTTTGCTCCGCAAGGCGCGCTCCAGGACCCCGCCGGAGCAGGCGTCGGCCCTCCAGAGCCCTCCGGCCAGGGCCGAGGGAACCTCGGGGCCGACGCCTGAGCGGTGGCGCGCCACCAGCAGGAGTTCGGCCAGAGCCGTCGCCGCCTGGGCAACCAGGTCCGTGGCCGCCGGGTCCCCTGCCTGCGCCTGGGCCAGCACCAGCGGAGCGAGCCCGGCCACCCGGGCCGGCTCGGTCCAGAGACGCTGCGCCGCCCAGGCGAGGTCGGAGGGGCTGGCGAGGCCGAGCGCCCCGAGCAGCGCGGGGGCCAGGGTGTGGGACTCGGGTGGGCGCCCGTCCCCGGAGCGGAGCACCGCGCCAAGCGCCCGCCAGCCCAGCCAGAAGCCGCTGCCCTCATCCCCGAGGTAGCGCCCCCATCCCCCGACGCGTACGAACGGCGCCGAGGCGCCGCACGCGACGGCCACACTGCCGGTACTCGCCAGCAGCACCGCCGCCGGCTCTCCCGGGTCGGCAGCCGCCGCCAGCACGACCTCCAGATCCGTCACGACCGTCAGGGCGGTGACGTGCCAACCGCCGGAGGCCAGGACGCGGCCCAGCGCCCGTCGGGCCCGCCGCCGCCCCTGCTCGGCGGCAGCCCCCGCGAACCCGGCCACCACGCGCACCCCGCCCCGTGGCGGACCTTGAAGGTTCTGTCCGAGTTCCGCGAGCATTCCCCCCAGGGACGCTGCCAGGGTCGTGGGGGCCAGCGCGGCCTGGGCCGGACCTCCCTCCGCCCGGCCCAGGACGACCCCTGCCGCCGAGACCAGGAGCGCCCGGCAGCCGCTGCCCCCCGCGTCCACACCCAGCACAGGGGAGGGCGATCCGCTCACCGGGCCTCGGCCAGCGCCCGGCGCAGATTCCCGGCGCAGCGCGCAAGGAGGTCGCCGGCCTCCCCCGGCCCCAGACCCCGCGCCGCCACAACCACCGCCGTCTTCACCCGCCAGTGGGACGCCTCCAGGGCGTCCGCGGCCCGCTCCTCGCTCACCACCGCCAGGTCGCGCACGGTCACCACCGCGCGTCGCCGCACCTTGGCGTTGGTCGGCAGGAAGTCCACCATCCTTTGCCCGTACACGTGCCCGGCGCCCACCATCAGGGCGGTGGTGAACAGGTCCAGGGCCACCTTCTGAGCGCTGCCGGCGAGCATGCGCGTGGAGCCGGCCACCGGTTCCGCGCCTGTGCGAAGCGTCACGGCCAGATCCGCCTCCCGCAGCAGGGCCGAACCGGCCGCGTTGGCCATGCCGATACCGAGCGCCCCGGCGGACCGGCCGCGGGCCAGGGCCGCACGCACAAAGGGCGCCCCTCCACTCGCCGAGATGGCGAACACCACGTCCGTGGGACCAGGCTCAAGGGCCGCCATGGCCTCCTCTCCGGCCGCGGCGTCGTCCTCGGCGCCCTCGACAGCTCGCACCATGGCGCTCGCTCCCCCGGCCATCAGCGCCACCACGCGATCCGCCGGTGTCCCGAAGGTGGGGGGGCATTCCGCCGCCTGCAGTTGGGCCATACGCCCGCTGGTTCCCGCGCCCACGAGCAGCAGGCGTCCGCCCGCCGCCCAGCGCGGCGCCGCGGCGGCGAGGGCCTGCTCCAGGGCGGGCAGGGCGCCCTGCACGGCCTGATCCACCGCCCGGTAAGCACCGGCAAGACGGGCCAGCAGTTCCCCGGGCCCCAGCAGGTCCAGATCCCCTGCCTCGGTCGATACGCCCTCGGTCTCCGGCCCCCTCATCGTCCCCGTCTCGCCACCCATCGGCGACCTTCGCCCCCCTATTCCGCCGGCTGGCCCTGGCCCGGCCGCCGGCCGCGCAGGCGCCCCACGAGGCGCCGCGCCACGGGCACGCCATGCTCCGCCAGCCAATACGCCCCCGGCCGCAGCACCAGATCCCACTCCCCGCTCAGTTCCACCAAGGCCGCCCCAAAGCCCTTCTTGAAGCGGTACAGACCATACAGCGGCGCCTCCGGCCGCAGGTCCCCGGAGACCCCGCGGAAGTCGTAGACGCGGCAGCCGGCCGCCAGGCTGCGGCGGATGGCCTCCCACTGCACGGCGTGCGGCGCCATCAGCTCCCGCCTGCGGTTGGAGCTGGCCCCGTACAGGTACCACGCGTACGCGCCCACCTGGAAGATGATGGCCCCCGCCAGGAGCTCGCCGTCGGCCTCGGCCAGCAGCAGCCATCCCAGGCCGCCTGAGAGGCAGTGCCGCCACATGCCTTGGAAATACGTGGCGCCGCGGATCCCGAAGCCGTCGCGCTCGGCCGTCTCGCGCAGGACGGCGTAAAAGGCCGCGATGTCCTCCGGCCCGCCGGCCCGCACCCGCACGCCGCGGCGCTCGGCCAGGCGGATGTGGTAGCGGGTCTTGGGGTGCATGGCCGCCAGCAGCTCCTCCTCGCCGCGTCCCTCCAGGGACAGCTGCATGTGGAAGTGGGGCTGCACCCCCTCGAAGGCCGGACCGGTCTCGAGCCTCCGCCAACCGTCCGCCGCAAGGGCCTTGGCGCAGGCCGGCTGGGCCAGCGGCACCCCGGGGTCCACCTTGAGCGCCACGGCGCGCCGCTCCCGGGCCAGGGCACGCAACCGCTCCAGCGCCAGGCCGACCGCGCGCGGATCCGACCAATCGAGGATCGGCCCTCGCGGCGCATACAGAAGCGGTCCCAGCCCGGGCAGTTGGCGTTCCAGGACGGAGGCAGCCGCCAGCGGCCGGCCCTCGGGACCGGCGATCAGCAGGCGATGGGGAACCCATCCGGTCTCTCGCTTGAGCTCACCCCAGGCCCAGGTCTGAAGGAACTCCGGCTGCCGCGACCCAGCCACAAACGCGTCGAACGCCGCTTGGGTCACGTCCCGAGTCAGGTCGCGCGCCTCCCCCCTGCGCCTCCGTGATCCAGGCGCCCTCCCCCTTCGGGGTCAGGGCGGCCGTTCCTCGCGCAGCATGCGCAGGAATGCAACCCTGCACGGGACCAGGGAGAACGTGCATGCCACAGCCACGAACCGGCCAGACATCGCCCCGTACCCGGCTTCCCGTGCCTCTTCCACCACAGCCCTCCCCGCTACCCCCTCGCCCCAGGCGCCCCATATCACCGGATGCCCTGTTGGCCTGGGCGGCGCGCCTGCCCGGGTTGCGCGTTGAGTGGAGCCCGGTCCGCAGCGGGGGCGCCCGCTACACTCCGGCGGCTTCGGGCAGGTGCGCGGCGGTGGTCGCCGGAGTGGACACTGCGGAGGCAGAGGCGGCCCTGCGCAGCACGGTGCACGGCGCGGGCCGCATCCTGTCGCGCACGGCGGCCAAAGGCAAGCACCGCAAGGGCCGCGAGAAGGTGAAGGGCCTCGTCACCCGTCAGGACATGGCCGAGGCCACCAACCGCTTCGGCGTGCTCGTGCGCGGCGGGGACGTGGACGAGGCCCCGCAGGTCTACCGCCCGCTGAAGCCGGTGCTGCAGGCGCACGCCGGGTCGCTGGGGGTCGTGCGGCGCTTGCGGCCGGTGGGCGTCGTGATGGCCGGGGCGGATGTGCGGGACCCGTACAAGGATTGAGCGCGGGGCGGCCCCTGCGCGGCGGGCGCTCTTCCTCCAGGGGAGCCGTCAGGGACCGGCCGCAGGGCCCCCTCGGCCCGGAAACCCGTTGACACCGCGCTCCGTGGAGGCGTCCGCAGGCCCGCGCCGGATTGGCCACTGCCCTTCCGGGGGGCACCCGTTGGCATA
>JAKAUG010000446.1 GCA_021827805.1 Bacillota bacterium
GGACCGCGGTGCCCTTCGCCTCTGCAGGCGTGAGGGCCTTTTGTTGTTCGGCTGACGGGCCGGGTGATCCGCGTGGGAGGGAGAGCCTTGTTCGCAGCGCTGCGTGCGGATGTGGATGCCGTGCTGGAGCGGGATCCCGCCTGCAGATCGCGCCTGGAGGCCTGGCTCTGCTATCCGGGCCTGCACGCGCTCGTGCTGCACCGGGTCGCGCATGTGCTGCACCGCTGGGGGCTGCGCCTGGTGGCCCGCCTGATCTCGGAGTACGGCCGGCAGCTGACCGGGGTCGAGATCCACCCGGGGGCGCGGCTTGGACGAGGCGTGTTCATCGACCACGGCACGGGGGTTGTGATCGGCGAGACCGCCGAGGTCGGGGACAACGTCACGCTCTACCAGGGCGTCACGCTTGGGGGAACCGGCAAGGACCGAGGCAAGCGCCACCCGACACTGGGGCGAGAGGTCATGGTGAGCGCCGGGGCAAAGATCCTGGGCAACATCACGATCGGGGACAACTGCAAGATTGGGGCGGGCGCGGTCGTGATCCGCTCCGTGCCGCCGGATTGCACGGTCGTCGGGGTGCCGGGCCGCATCGTGCGTCAGGGCGGGCGTCGCGTCGGACCTCGCAGCCAGGACCTGGAACACGCCGACCTGCCCGACCCGGAGGGTGAGCAGATCCAGGTGCTCGAGCGCCGTGTCGCGGTCCTGGAGCGCGAGTTGGCGCGCCTGCGCGCCGAGCAGAGCACGTGCGGCAGCTGCGCCCTGTAGCTGGGGAGGAGTCGCGGGAACATGCGCCTGCACAACACGCTGAGCGGCGACCTTGAGGAACTGGTGCCGTCCGAGCCCGGGCGGCTGCGGATGTACACATGCGGGCCCACCGTGTACAACTCGACGCACATTGGGCACCTGCGTCCGGCCCTCATCGCGGACGTGCTGGCGCGCCACATGCGGCGCAAGGGTCTGGAGGTCCAGTGGGTGAGCAACTTCACCGACGTGGACGACCGGATCATCGCGCGCGCCGCCGAGCAGGGCATCCCGCCCTCCGAGCTGTCCGGGCGGTACATCAACGACTACCTGACGAACATGGAGGCCCTGGGCATCCACGTCACGCGCTTCGCCCGTGTGACCGAGCACATCCCGGAGATCGTGGAGATGGTGCGCGTTCTGGTGGAGCGGGGCTTCGCCTATCCGCTGGAGGGCGATGTCTACTTCCGGGTCGCCTCCAAGGCGGACTACGGCAAGCTGTCGGGACGTGCCCTGGAGTCCATGCGGCCCGGGGCGCGCGTGGATGTGGACACCCGCAAGGAGAGCCCGCTCGACTTCGCCCTCTGGAAGGGGGCCAAACCCGGGGAGCCCTCCTGGCCCAGCCCCTGGGGCCCGGGGCGTCCCGGCTGGCACATCGAGTGCTCGGCCATGAGCCTGCACTATCTGGGGAACGCCTTTGACGTGCACGGGGGAGGGAGCGATCTCATCTTCCCGCACCACGAGAACGAGATCGCGCAGTCGGAGGCCTTCACGGGCTCCGCGCCCTTCGCGCGGCTCTGGCTGCACAACGCGATGGTGGAAGTCGACCGGGAGAAGATGAGCAAGTCCCTGGGCAACTTTGTGCCCCTCACCGACCTCGTCCAATCCTGGCCGGCCGGGACCCTGCGGCACTTCGTGCTCGCGACGCACTACCGCAAGCCGCTCCACTTCTCGCTGCAGGCCCTCGAGGAGGCGCGACGCGGCTGGCAGCGGCTGGTGGACGCGCGTCAGTCCTGGCGGGAGGCCGTGTCCGACGGCGCGGCCGGCGCGCCAGCGGGGCCCCTGGCCGAGGCGTCGGCCAGGGCCGCGCGCGACTTCACGGCGGCTCTGGACGACGACCTCAACACGCCCGGAGCCCTTGGCCAACTCTTCGAGTTGGTACGCGTGGGCAACGCGGCTCTGCCCAACCGTCCCGTGGCCGGACTCGGGCAGGCCCTGGAGACCCTGGAGGAGGCGGGCGAGATCCTGGGGCTGTGGCAGGGCCAGGGGGCCCGCGCGGCGCGGGACGATATCAGCGCGCACCTGCTGGATCTCCTGGTGGAACTGCGCGCCGAGGCGCGCAGCTACCGGGATTGGTCCCTGGCCGACCGGATCCGCGATCGGCTGGCCCAGGTCGGGATCTCGCTGGAGGACGGACCGGAGGGCACGCGCTGGCGGCTCGGGGAGGGGGCCGCACCGGTCGCGCCCGCGCGGCCGTGACCGGCCGGGCCGCGCGCGGCCGGCAGGTCCGGACCCCGGCTGCCTCCCGCTTCTGGCTGGGGGGACGGCATGTGGTGCTGGCCGCGCTCCTGGCGGGGCGGGCCACCCAACTCGCGTTGCTCTCCGGAGGCCGGGGGCTGGAAGAACTGGTGGCGCTGGCCGGCGCTCGCGGTGTCCCGGTCCAGTGGGTTGAGCGCATGGCGTTGGAGGCCATGGCGGGGCCCGACGCGCAGGGGTGCGCCGCGTGGGTCTCTCCGCTGCCGACCGTGGACCTGGAGACGCTGCTCGCGCGACTCCCGCGGCAGCGGCGATGCCTGTTGGTCGCGCTGGACCACCTGCAGGACCCGCACAACCTTGGGGCGATCGCGCGCAGTGCCGAGGCGGCGGGCGCCTCAGGCCTGATGATCCCGACGCACCGCGCGGCGGGCCTGACGGCCGCGGTCGAGCGGGCGGCCGTGGGCGCCCTGCAATATCTCCCCGTGGCCCAGGCGCATAACCTGCCGCAGGCGCTGGACCGCTGCCGCCAGGATGGCTTCTGGATCTACGGTTCCGCGGGGGACGGGGAGGTGGACTACCGCGCGGCGTCCCTGGCCGAGCGCAGCGTCCTGGTCGTGGGCGGAGAGGAGCGTGGGATGGGTCCCCTGGTGCGGCGGCACTGCGACCAGGTGCTGCGACTGCCGTTGTGGGGCAGGACCCAGAGCCTGAACGCCTCGGTTGCGGCGGCCATCCTCATCTATGAGTGGGCGCGCCTCGCACCCCCGCCGGTTCCCCATTGACTTCACAATCCCTTTATGACTAGAATGGCGCCACATGTTGACGAGCCTCCGCGAGTCCTTGGACGCCGTCGATCATCGCCGAACGGCGCCGCACGTGTCCTTTTTGCCCGATGCGGGAGCGCTGGCCCGCCAGGGCGATCACTCGGGGGGTGCCTGCTCTGTGAGTGTCAATCCGCGCTTGGAGGACGAATCCGTCCTGGACGACCTGGACCAGATGGGCGACGAAGAGATCGTGGTCTTGGCGCAGAATGGCTCCTCCGCAGCCCTGGAACATCTTCTGGTGAAGTACAAGAATTTCGTAAGGGCCAAGGCTCGCTCGTACTTTCTGATCGGCGCCGAGCGCGAGGACATCATCCAGGAAGGCATGTTGGGGCTCTATAAGGCCACAAGGGACTTCCGCAGCGAGAAGCTCTCCTCCTTCCGGGCCTTCGCCGAGTTGTGCATCACGCGCCAGATCATCACGGCGATCAAGACGGCGACCAGGCAGAAGCACATTCCTCTGAATTCCTATGTCTCGCTGAACAAGCCCATCTACGACGAGGACTCCGACCGCACGCTGCTGGATGTCATCTCCGGGACCAAGGTTTCCGATCCGGAGGAACTGGTCATCAGCCGCGAGGAGTTCGGCGACATCGAGCACAAGATGGGGGAGATCCTCAGCGAGCTGGAGTGGCAGGTGCTGATGGCCTACCTGGATGGGCGCTCCTACCAGGAGATCGCCGACGGTCTGGAGCGGCACGTCAAGTCGATCGACAACGCGCTGCAGCGTGTCAAGCGCAAGCTGGAGCGCTACCTGGAGGACCGCAAGAACAGCGAGTTGGTGCGCTAAGAGCCGCATCGGTGGGGTTGCGCGACGGGCGGTCCCGTGTTATCATCCCGGATGTCGCTGGCGTAGCTCAGTTGGCAGAGCACCTGCCTTGTAAGCAGGTGGTCGCCGGTTCGACTCCGGCCGCCAGCTCCAGAGGGTGTCCGGAGGGGTACCGAAGCGGCCAAACGGGGCAGACTGTAAATCTGTTGGCTAATGCCTTCGAAGGTTCGAATCCTTCCCCCTCCACCAGTTGTTGTTTGATCGCGGGGTAGAGCAGCCAGGTAGCTCGTCGGGCTCATAACCCGGAGGTCGTAGGTTCAAATCCTACCCCCGCAACCAATGTTCCGCTGGTGTAGCTCAGTCGGCAGAGCGAGTCCATGGTAAGGACTAGGTCGCCGGTTCGATTCCGGCCACCAGCTCCAGTCAGGATGGCGGCGACGGACGCTCCCGGGATGCCGGGGGCGTCTTCTGCCTTTGGTCCGACGCAGGGGAGGCGTGGGCGGTGGACGAGAGGCTTCTGGGCCCCCAGGAGATCTCCCGGCGGCTGGGAGACCGGCGCGGTTGGCGCCAGGTTGGTGCTGAGATCCGGCGCGAGTTCCGCTTCGCCGGTTTTCCCGAGGCGGTGGCCTTTGTGCAGGCCCTGGTCGCGCCGGCGGAGCGCATGGAGCACCATCCAGACGTGGACATCCGTTATGACATGGTGACCGTGCGTCTCTCGACCCACAGCCTGGGCGGGCTCACCGCACTGGACTTCCGCCTCGCGGAACTCATCGACGGGTTGGCCGCGGCTGCGCTGGGGTCAGACGCAGTGTGACAAGCTTCTGCCCGCCCCGGCCGTACAATCGGCGCGGGGGTGGTCCCGGCCGTGGCGCGCCCCTTGCCGACTCCGTTCACCCCGCTCCGACCTGCCAGTGCCGTCCCTCTGCCCGCTCTGGCCTCGCTCATGCCCTGGGCCGTGTGGGCCCTTTTGGGCTTCGGTCTGGGCCGTGGGGCGGCCGAGACCGGAGTGCTTGGGCTGGCGCCCGGCATCGTGCTCGTCGGCAGGCATCATCCAGCGGCGGGGCCTCGCTGGCGTGCCTGGTGGGTGGCCGGTTGGACCCTGGTGGGGCTCTGCAGTGCCGTCTCCTGGCAAACCGGCTGGCATGCCGGCGTGGCGCTTGTGGCTGTGGCCGTCCTGAGCCGGGCGCTTCCCGCCGGGGTGGTGACCGGTGCCCTGACCGTGGGCGGAACGAGCGCCCTGGTGGCGCTCTGGAGCCATGCGGCCGTTCCCGGTTTGGCCATGGCGGTTGCCTCGGCTCTGCAGGGCGTGCTGGGAGCGGCGGTTGGTGGGCTGGCCGAGTGGGTGTCGCATGCCCGCGGGGACGCCGGACCGTGGTCCGGCCTGGTAGCCGCCCTGGCGGCGGGCGGCGCGGCGGCGGGGCTGGCAGGCCTGCCGGGCGGCCAGGTCCTGGCCGGGGCAGTGGTCGGAGCCGCCGCGCTTGGGTTGTGGGCCGCCCAGTCCGTGGATGCCGCAGCCTCGGCTGCCGCGGCCGGGCTGCTGCCGGCCGCGGCGTTTGGGCCCGCGGCCCTGGCAGCGGCCGCGGCGGGCGGCGTAGCCGCGGACCTGCTCGGCCGTCCCTGGTCCTGGCTGGGCATGGGTGCCGGAACCTGGGCCCTGATCATGCTGGACGGGGGGCGATCCTGGCCCTGGGCCCTGGGCTGCACCGTGGGTGCTGGGACCGCCGCCCTCTGGAGGGTCCGGCCGCAGGGCCCAAGGTTCGAGGCCCGGGCGGCCGCGGTGCCCGCAAGCGCCGGCAGAAGTCGTACCGCTGAGGGAGGGGAGGGTCCGACCATGACGATGATGGTGCCCGTGCGCTGCTTCACCTGCGGCGCCGTGATCGGCCAGACGTG
>JAKAUG010000089.1 GCA_021827805.1 Bacillota bacterium
AGGGCCCCGGCTTTGGCCGGGGCCCCGCCGTTCCCCGAGGCGGGGCCCGATGGACCCCGCCTCGGCCCGCCGGATGTCCGACTGGTCCGCGGAGCTTATTCATGCGCCAAAGGTCCCCCTCTTCTGCAGGAAGGCTCGACCAGAGGCGCGAAAACTCGCGCCAGTTCCTGACGTGCGAGCCAGATCGGTGGAAGGGAGGTGAGGACTTGAACCGCGGGCAATTGGTGGCGGTGGTGGCGGCGGAGACGGGCCTCAGCAAGAAGGAGAGCGGCAGGGCTGTCGAGGCCGTCCTGAGCGCGATCTCCGGGGCGCTGTCCCGCAGGGATCGCGTCTCCCTGGTCGGGTTCGGCAGCTTCGAGGTGCGCGAGCGCAAGCCGCGGCGCGGGCGCAATCCCAGGACGGGCAAGGCGGTGCAGATCAAGGCGCGGCGGGCTCCGGTCTTCCGGCCGGGCAAGCCCCTGAAGGCGGCCGTCAACGGCTGAGGGCGCATCCGGCGGGGTTGCGTGGAGGACTCATGCCAGCGTTATGCCCACCGGGCGAGCGAACAGGTGAGGGCTCCGTCCTTTCGGCGGAGCCTTTGCCTGTTCCCGGGGGCGACAGCGAGGCCTGGGGGGGCGGTGGTGATGACCCGCGCGCGGGAGCTGAGGCCGCCTGAGATTCGTGAGGTGCTGTTTTCGGAAGCGCGACTCGCCGCCAGGGTCGCGGAACTGGGCGCCCAGATCGGGCACGACTACCGGGGGCGCTCGCTGCACCTCATCGGGGTCCTGCGTGGGGCGGTGCCCTTTCTCGCCGACCTGGCGCGCTCCCTGCCCCTGGAGGATGTGAGCTTTGACCTGCTGGGCATCAGCAGCTATGGGCCCCAGACCGAGAGCCTGGGGGTCGTCCGGCTCACCAAGGATCTGGACGATCCGGTGGTGGACCGCCACGTGCTGATCGTGGAAGATATCGTGGATACGGGCCTGACCCTGGCCTACCTGCGCGAGCAGGTCGGCCGGCGCGGCCCGGCGAGCCTGGCTGTGGTGGCTCTGCTGGACAAGCCTTCACGGAGGCAGAGGCCCGTGCAGGTGGAGTATGTGGGCTTCACGGCACCGGATCGGTTTCTGGTCGGGTATGGGCTCGACTACGCGGGCCGCTTCCGGCACCTGCCCTATGTGGGGGCGGTGGACGGCTGAGGCCTGGCACCGCCGCGGCCGGCCCAAGACAGGGGCCACACAGGCCGGAGGGGGAGGACCCCGGGGAACGGCGGTTGTCAAGGGGTGCCTCCGGCGCATCCCAGACCCCGGGGCGATATGGGCGACAGGGATCCGCGCGATGGTGAGCCACGCTCAGCCGCGGTGGCGATTCTGGACTTCGGGGCCCAGTATGCCCAGCTGATCGCGCGGCGGGTGCGCGAGTCCAATGTGTACTGCGAGCTGCTGCCGGGCGGCACGAAGGCGGCGGAACTCGTGCGCCGCGGGTTCGCGGCCGTTGTGCTCAGTGGAGGCCCGGCCAGCGTCTATGACCCGGGCGCGCCCAGCTGTGATCCCGAACTGCTGGAATGCGGCCTGCCCATTCTCGGGATCTGCTACGGGCACCAGCTCCTGGCCCGCATGCTCGGCGCCCCCGTCGAGCGCGCGCCGCATCCCGAGTACGGCCAGGCCCGGATGGAGGTCCACAGGGCCGCGGGCGTGCTGGCGGGCCTGCCGGCGTCCACCACGGTCTGGATGAGCCACGGGGACCTGGTGCAACTGCCCCCCCCGGGTTTCGAGGTCCTCGGGCGCACGCCCAGCACCCCCGTCGCGGCGATGGGACATGCGGGTCGGCGCATCTACGGCGTGCAGTTTCACCCCGAAGTCGTGCACACCCCGCTCGGCCAGCAGGTGTTGCGGAACTTCCTGCTGGGGGTGGCGGGCCTTGGCGGCACCTGGACCATGCACAGCTATGTCGCGGAGGCCGTCGCGGCGATACGGGAGGCCGCGCCGAGCGGCCGCGCCATCTCCGCGCTCTCCGGCGGCGTGGACAGCGCCGTGGCCACGGCGCTGGTGCATCGCGCCCTGGGTGACCGCGTGACGGCGATCTTCGTCGACCACGGCCTGCAGCGCCAGGGGGAGGCTCAGGAGGTGCTCAGCGCCTTTCGGCAGGCCTTCCCCGAGTTGCCGCTGGTGCACGTCCAGGCCGAGGAGCGCTTCCTGGCCCGCCTGGGCGGGGTCACCGACCCCGAGCAGAAGCGGCGCCTCATCGGTCAGGAGTTCGTGGCCGTCTTCGAGGAGGAGGCGGCCAAGCTCGGACCGGTGGACTTTCTGGTGCAGGGTACGATCTATCCGGACGTGATCGAGAGCGGGGCCACCGGCCAGAGCTCGGCCACCATCAAGACGCACCACAACGTGGGCGGCCTCCCGGAGCGCATGCGCCTGCGGCTGATCGAGCCCCTGCGCTCGCTCTTCAAGGACGAGGTGCGCGTGTTGGGCGAGGAGCTGGGGCTGCCCTCGCATCTGGTGTGGCGCCAGCCCTTCCCGGGTCCGGGCCTGGCCATCCGCATCCTGGGTGAGGTTACGTCCGAACGCCTGGATCTGCTGCGCCACGCCGATGCGGTGGTGCGCGAGGAGCTGGCGGACCACGGGCTCGGCCGCGAGATCTGGCAGGCCTTCGCCGTGCTGCCCGGGGCCCGCACCGTCGGCGTGATGGGCGACCAACGGTCGTACGGCGACCTGGTGGCGGTCCGCGCCATCTCCAGCCGCGACGGGATGACGGCCGACTGGGCCCGCCTGCCCCACGAGGTCCTGGCCCGCATCAGCCAGCGCCTGGTGAACGAGGTCCCGGGGGTGAACCGGGTCGTTTACGACATCACGAGCAAGCCGCCGGCGACGATCGAATGGGAATAGCCGAACAACCATCGTATGCACCCGACAAATGTTGCAGACGGGGCGGATCATGAGCCACGTTGGACCCGTATCGTACGGGAGGCGTGGTACCCTGGCTCCGCACGAGGAGGGGGACGAACAGTGCAGCCAAGTGTGGCAGTGATCATGGGTTCCGCCAGCGACCGCGACGTGGTCGCGCCTGCCGTGGCGGTTCTGGACGAGTTCGGCGTGGCCCGCCAGTGGCGCGTGCTCTCGGCGCATCGCACCCCCGATGCCACCGCGACCTTTGTGCGCCAGGCCGAGGCGGAGGGGGTGCGGGTCTTCCTCTGTGCGGCCGGAGGCGCTGCCCACCTGCCGGGTGTCGTGGCCGCCCTGACGGTGCGCCCCGTCATCGGCCTGCCGGTGCGCGGCGCCTCCCTGGGCGGACTCGACAGCCTGCTCTCGATCGTGCAGATGCCGCCCGGCGTCCCCGTGGCCACGGTGGGCGTCGATGCCGCGCGCAACGCCGGGCTCCTGGCGGTGGCCATCCTGGCGCTCGGCGACGAGGAGCTTGATGCCCGCCTGCGCCAGTTCCGCGCGCGGCAGGCGGAGCGGGTCCTGTCCAGCGGCCAGGATCTGGAGCATCCGGCCACGGGGGGCGCCAGGGGATGATCCCACGCTATACGACACCGTGCATGGGGGATCTGTGGTCCGACGCCAGCCGGCTGGGCCTGTGGCTCGAGGTGGAACTGCTGGCGGTCGAGGGCTGGGCCGGCATCGGCCGGATCCCCGCGGCCGACGCGGCGGCGCTGCGTGCCGGTGCGCGACTGGATCCCGCGCGCATGGCCGAGATCGAACGACGGACGGGCCACGACCTGGCCTCCTTCGTCCAGGCCGTGGCGGAGACCGTGGGGCCCGCCGGGCGCTGGCTGCACTTCGGCCTCACCTCCAGCGACGTGGTGGACACGGCGCTGGGCGTGCAGCTCACGCGGGCCACGGACGTCCTCCTCGATCATCTGGACGAGGTGCTGGCGGTGCTGGCGCCCAAGGCGTGGGCCTATCGGGACCTGCCCATGATCGGCCGCACGCACGGGGTGCACGCGGAACCGATCAGCTTCGGACTGAAGCTTGGCCGCTGGCATGCGGAGCTCCGCCGCGGTCGGCGCCGCCTGGAGGCGGCGCGCGGCGAGGTGGCCGTCGGCAAGCTCTCCGGTCCGGTGGGCACCTACGCGGGCCTCGACCCGCGTGTGGAGGCGTATGTCGGCGCCGAGCTCGGGCTCGAGGTCTGCGACGGTAGCACGCAGATCGTGCCCCGCGACCGCCACGCCATGTGGGTCTCGACCCTGGCGGTCCTGGCCGGGAGCCTGGAGTACATCGCCACGGAGATTCGTGGCCTGCAGCGCACCGAGGTGCGCGAGGTCGAGGAGCCCTTCCGCGCCGGCCAGAAGGGGTCGAGTTCCATGCCGCACAAGCGCAACCCCGAGAAGTGCGAACGCCTGGCGGGACTCGCGCGGCTTGTGCGCGGCTATGCGACCACGGCCCTGCAGGACCAGCCGCTCTGGCACGAGCGGGACATCTCCCACTCCTCCGCGGAGCGCATCATCCTGCCCGATGCCGCCACCGCCCTTGACTACATGCTGGAGCTGGCCCGCGGCATCCTGGCCGATCTGCACGTCCACCCCGCGGCCATGGCGGCGAACATCGGGCGCACGCGAGGCCTCTGGGCCTCGGGCCAGGTGCTCCTGGCCCTGGCCGAGTCCGGTCTGTCGCGCGAGGAGTCCTATGGCATCGTGCAGGGTCATGCCCTGGCGGCATGGGACGACCCCGCTGGCCCGGACTTCCGCGCGCGTCTGGAGGCCGATCCGCGCGTGCAGGGCGCGCTTGGCCCGGGGAGGCTGGGGGCCTGCTTCGACCTGGGGTCCCAACTGCGGTACGTGCCGGAGATCCTCGGACGGCTCGGCCTGGGGGAGGAATGATGGTGCCCGTGTTCACGGCCTCGGTCGAGATCCACCTCAAGCCGGGGGCCCTGGACCCTCAGGGGCAGGCGGTGGGTGATGGCCTGCGCTCCCTGGGGTATGCCGGGGTCCGGGAGGTGCGGGTCGGCAAGCACGTCCGCGTGCAGCTCCAGGCCGCGGATGCCGCCGCGGCGGTGCAGGTCGTGGAACGGATGTGCCAGGAACTCCTCGCCAATCCCGTCATGGAGACCTACCGCTTCACGGTGACCCGAGACGACGAGCGCTGAGCCGAGGGGAGCGACCCCCGGATGCATGTGGCGGTCCTGGTGTTCCCGGGCAGCAATTGCGATCGGGACGCGGCGTATGCCTGGGAACAGGCGACGGGCGGGCAGGCGCGCCTGCTCTGGCACGCGGAGGCGTCGCTGGGGGACGCCGAGGCGGTGATCCTCCCCGGGGGCTTCGCCTACGGGGACTATCTGCGCTGTGGGGCCCTCTGCCGCTTCGCCCCCGCCATGCGGGCCGTGGTGGCCGCGGCCAGCGAGGGCATGCCGGTCCTCGGCATCTGCAACGGCTTTCAGATCCTATGCGAGGCGGGCCTGCTGCCCGGGGCCCTGATGCGCAATCGCGGCCTCACCTTCCGCTGCGAAACGGTGCACGTCCGGGTGGAGAACGAGCGCACGGCCTGGACCCGCGCCTGCCGGCCGGGGCAGGTGCTGCGGCTGCCCATCGCGCACGGCGAGGGGAGTTGGTGGCTGCCCCCTGAGGAGCTCGCGGCCCTGGAGGCCCGGGGCGGCGTGGCCCTGCGCTACTGCGATCCCTCCGGGCGGGTGACCGAGGCGGCCAACCCCAACGGTTCGGTCCATGGCGTGGCCGGCGTGGTGAGCCCCGACGACGACG
>JAKAUG010000482.1 GCA_021827805.1 Bacillota bacterium
GTCCCGGGACCCCCGCTCTCAGGCGTGGACCCATCCATCACGTTCATCACGCGCGACGTTCCACTTTCAGAGGAAGAACAGGCGCAGGGGACGCTCCACGCCGAGGACGCCGATGCCCGGCAGGCGGGACAGCACGGTACGCCCGTCCACGACACCGTCAAAGGCACGCACCAGGATGATCAGGTTGGGACCGCTCGCCAGGGATCCGGCCAGCCGATCCTCCGTCCCGGGGCCCAACTGGAAGTGGCCCTGAAGGGCCACCAGGAACTCGGCCTCGTAGTTGTCTGAGGTGGTGCCCGTCAACACCCGGAGCGCGGCGGATCTCTGCGTGCGCAGCCAGAGGGCGTCCCTGGGCCGTGTCTCACCCGCCTGCCCCGACGCGCGCAAGGCCACCTGGGCCAGGGTCAGCCGTCCCCAGGTCGGAGGTGCCGCGTTTCGGGCCTGGTTCACGGTGGCGGGGCGGGTGAACGCATAGAGCAGCAGGAGACAGAAGACGACGGCCACCGTGACGAGCCACGGGCGCCAGCGCCTCTGAGCCGAGCTGGATGGAAGCGGGATGGGACCCGAGCGTTGCCGGTCCTGGTCCTCCACCATGGTCGTGCCCCCACGGCTTCAGTATACAGGCGGTTGGCACCGGCACAAAGGCTAGCCGCCCAGGGTGCGGAAGTTCCTTGGTGGCCACCAGACCAGCATCCCCACTCCCTGGATGGACTTCACAGGGACCGGCCCGAAGATCCGAGAATCCTCGCTGTACTGGCGGTGGTCGCCCAGGACCCAGACGTCCCCCGCCGGCACCCGGACCGGGGCCATGGTCTGGTGGCCACGCCAGGAGGGGGGCAGGTAGGGCTCAGGCTGCGGCTGCCCGTTCACATAGACGTTGCCAGCGGTCATGGACACCGTCTGGCCGCCCAGGGCCACGATGCGCTTGATGAAGTCGTCCGGCGTGTTCAGGGGCGGGTGGAAGACGATGATCTCGCCGATGTGCGGCGGTCCGAAGCGCAACGCCATCTTGTTGACCAGGACCCTCTCGCCATTCCAGAGGGTGGGCTCCATGGACTCGCCCTTGACCTGGTACGTCTCAACCACGAACTGACGGATCAGCAGGGCCACCGCCACCGCGATGACCACCGCCCGGAGGGTGTCCCAAACCTCAGCCCAAGCGCCCTGTTCCCCGGACAACCGCTTCCCTCCCAGGTCCGACCGCACCCGTGTAGTCTGGCCTCCGGCCGTCGGCTCGTCAATCTGGGGTCGGCGCGCCGAAACACGTCTGTGTCGGATCCGGGGCGGGAGCGGCGAGGGTTGGGGGGGGACGGTGCCGAAGACCGCCGTACGAGGGGTGGTGCTTCCGTGCGACACACCTGGCGGCAGCACCGAGCGGGGCTGGTCGCGGTGCGGTTGGAGGCCGAGGTGCCCGGCGCGGGCTGGGACCGCGCCGGGGTCGAGGCGGGCCTGGTGCAACTGTGGCTGGACGGCGCCCACCATCAGGACGTGATCCTGGTGCGTGGCGCCGAACGGGCCATTTACGAACGGCTTCTGGGGGAGTTGGCGGCGGGGGACCACGAGGTGGAGGTCCGTCCCGCCCCGCCGGACGCCCCGGCCCGTCCCCCCGCCCAGGTGCACGGTGTCCGGGTGACCCCGCTCGAGCCCCGGGACCAGTGGGAGGCCCTGGCCTGGCGGGAGGCACCCGTCCTCTACACACGGGCGGAGCCAGACCCATGGGAAAGCCTCTGGACGGACACACCCCTGGCGATGTTCTGGCGGCCGGCCGCTGGCGGGGTGGAATTCCAGTGCGTGTTCAGCCACGAGGACGCCGGCACGGATACCAGGGGCCTGCTTGCCCAATGGGGCCGGACCACGGATATCGAGTGGGTGCTGCGCCTTGGAGCCGACGGGCCGCCGACCATCCAGGCGCGCGGACATCACACGCTCGTCCACGGTGGGCGGCGAACCCTGGGGCGGCTGACCCTGCAGGTGGTGGGGCTTCACGGCATGGTGAGCGACGAGCCGCCCCGCGGCGCCATGCGCTGCCTGCTCCTGCCGCGCTGGCGCTGGGACGGTCCGGGGCCGCGCGAGGGGTGCATGGAGCCCTGGATGTACCGGCTGATGGCCCAGGAGGTGGGCCGCCATGGGCTGCTCTCTCCCGGCAGCCCCGCGGAGGACCCCCGCCCCGGTGGTCTCGACCAGTACCTCTATGTGCACGTGCGGCGGACCGATGACGCCCTTCCACCCGCGGCCGTCGAGATCCGCGCCCGGCTCGCCGACGGCAGGGTCTGCGGCTCGGCCCACGGGGACGCGCGCCATGCCGTGGCGCGGTCCTGGTCCTTTGCCACGGCGATCAAGATCCCGCGGGGCGTGACCGTGGCCGCCCTGGAGGCCACGGCGCTGTCTCCGCTGCCGGATGGCGTGCACCTCCAGCTGGAGCGCGCCTTCCGCCTGGATGCGCACATGGAGCCGACGCCCGTCTTCGGCGCGGGCGAGTCGGTGGTGCTGGCGCCGGGGGCGCCGACGGCCGTGCTGGCCGGCGTCGGCCTGCCCAGGCGCTGAGAAGAGGGGTGGCCCTGTTGGCGCTGGGGCGGCTGGGTGTGGGTCTCCTGCTGGGCGGCGCGCTGACGGCGGTGCTCTCCTCATGTGCGGCCCCTGCCGCCAAGCGTCCCGGCCACGCCTCGTCGGCCTCCGCCGCCTCGTCGTCGGCTTCCTCGACCGCGCCGAGTTCCTCCAGCTCCGCCGGGGCAGCGCCCGCCACCCCGACCGGCGGGACCTCCACGTCACCCGCGGGTGGAACCGGGACGGGGAGCCCGGGCACCGCGGGGACCGGGGGGGTGTCTGGCGGCACCCAGTCCGGCTTCACCGACCCGGCCATCCAGGGCCCGGCCCTCAAGATCCCCCTGGCCGTCATCGTGGACAACTCTCCCGCCGCGCGGCCCCAGGCCGGGCTGGACCAGGCCGAGGTTGTGTGGGAGGTGCTGGCGGAGGGCTTCATCACGCGCTTTCTGGCCCTGTTCACCCACGCCAGCGCCACCATCGGGCCCGTGCGCAGCACGCGAATCTACTTTGATCAGCTGGACCACGCCTACGGCCTGCCCCTGGCCCATGCCGGCGGGAGCGTGGACGGCCTGGACTGGATCGGCGGCTACCACCTGCAGAACCTGGACGCCATCTACGGGGCCGGGGCGTACTTCTACCGCTCCTCCAGCCGCAAGATGCCGGACAACCTGTACACCTCAAGCGCGGCCCTGGAGCGCGCGGCCGAGGATCGGGGCTTCAAGGCCCCGAGCCCGCGGCTGCCCGAGGCCGGGCCGCTGGGACCTGGCGCCGAGTCCACCTCCTCAGTGACGCTGTCGTACTACGACGATCCGCAGCTGTACGTGTACGTCGTGGGCTGGCGCTGGCAGGGCGACGCCTGGCAGCGCACGGTGAACGGGCAGGACCAGATCGCCACCGACGGCCGCCCTGTGCGCGCCGGGACCGTCCTGGTGCTCGTGGTGCCGACCGCGCCCGATCCCAATGACCACGGCAACCCGCTGACCCTGTACATGCTCTGGTCCAAGGGCGGCTCCGCCTGGGTGCTGCGGAGCGGCATGCGGACCCGCGGCACCTGGAGCATGGGCGCGGACGGGCTGCCGATCGTGCGCGAGCATGGCGCGATCGTGCCGGCCGGTTCGGGGCCGTACTGGTACGAGCTGGTGCCGACGAGCGGGGATGTGAGCTTCAACTGAGAAGGCGGGAGGGCGCCCGGCGTGGGCGACCTCCCGCACGGGGCGGTCAGTGCCCGGGGAGGACCAGGATTTCGGGCCGCGGAACCGTGAGGCCCACCGTCGTGGGGAAGGCCCGCGTGGGCCAGTCGCCGGTGCTGGTGAGGATGCGCGGCGTCTGACCCTCCTCGGGCACCAGAGCGGTGTCCTCGCTCTTGGCGCCGGCGACCGAGGGGTTCCAGGCCACCAGCTGTCCGGCGCGCAGGGTCTGGGAGCCGCCAGGTACGGCGCGCCATTCCCGCGAGGCGTATCCGGCCAGGCCTCCCTGGTGATGCCGCTCCCACTCCTCGGCAAAGCCCAGGCGCGCGTATGTCTGTTGCGCGGCGGCCAGGATGTCGCCGGCGCGGGCACCGGGCTGGGACCTGGCGATCATCTCGGCGTCCACGCTGGCCGCCGCCTCCCAGCGCCGCAGCAGATCGTCTGGCGGCGGGCCCACATGGGCCAGGCGGGTGGCTGAGAGCACCAGGCCCTCCCGCAGGCCGCAGACGGCCACGAGCAGCCAGCGCTCCAGGGGTTTGGCCGTCGGCAGGGGATGGCGGCGGGTCCAGACGCGCTGATCGGTGGCGACCAGGTGGACCACGGGCTCCACGCCGCGACGGAGGCACCGCTCCGCCAGGCGGCCGGCGATGGCGAACTCCGTCTCCCCGGGACGCGCGGCCCGACACGTCTCCTCCAGGGCCAGGGCCACGTCCGCGCCGAGGCCCACCGCCCGGACCTGCTCCTCGGCCGAGAGCTCACTGCGGATCTCGGCCAGGGTCGCCCCCACATCCACCGCCGGGGAGAGGCCACCGTCCGCCAACACGGTACCGCCACCGACGGCCTGGGCCACCAGCCCCGCCAACCCTCCGGCCTGCCACCACGGGGTGGACTCCACCTCCCAGGCCACCCCGGTCAGCTCTTCCTCGACCAGGCGTCCGGCCTCGATGTTGCTCGTCAGGATGCGCGCCCTGTCGGCGGTGATCAGCACCCAGGCCGCGCCGCCCTCGGCGGCGACGTTGATGAACGAACGTCCGCCCCCGGTGATCCAGGCGAAGTTGGCGACCCGTGTCAGGACCAGGGCCGTGGCGCCACGCTCCCTGAGCAATCCGCGCACCCTGGACAGTTTCGCTGCGACCTCCGCGGCCCGTGCCTGCTGGCCCGCCACGGCCTGCCCCCCCCTGCCGCGCTACCGGCGGCGGTAGTCCGCCACGACGCGTTCCTCATATTCGCGGTCCAACCCCAGGGCCTCGAAGAAGGCCGTGTAGGCGCCGACGGCGTCCGCCTTGGCCCGGGCGGCGGCCAGGCGTTCCCCATCGATGCGCAGGGCCACGTCGGTCAGAAACTCCCACTGCAACACCGAGCGGCGCACCGCCGCGACGGCGTCCTCGGTGTACGGGTACAGATCAAAGCCGATGCGCCCGCGGTAGCCTCCCTCGGCCAGGACGCGCGCCAGGTCCACGGTCTGCTCCAGGAAGGAGGCGCCGGTCATGTTGTCGTCGTCAAAGCTTCCCCAGCCGGAGTTGGCGTGCTGGTGACCCATGCGCCCCTCGCGCAGGAGCAGGGCCGCGAACTCGCCCAGGGGCTCATTGTTCATGATCAGGTGCTGCCAGTCCATGTTCACCTCCAGCAGCGAGGTGTCCACGCCCATGGTCTGGAGCTTATAGATGATGAACAGGGTCATGCCGACGTTGCGCATCAGGATCTGCATGGCCGGTTCGGAGTTCTTGTGCTCCAGGAAGATCGTGACCCCGCGGCTCTTGGCGTAGCTCACGACCTCGCCCAGACCCTCCAGGAAATGGGCCCAGGTGCTCTGATAGTCGCGCATGAGGTTGTAGTTGTAGCCCTCATTGCCCGGCCAGATGATGTAGCGGGCACCCACCTCGGCGGACATGTCGATGGCGGAGCAG
>JAKAUG010000210.1 GCA_021827805.1 Bacillota bacterium
ACCTGGCACGAGTCCTGGATGTCTTGCGCGGTGAGCGGACCAGCATGTCCACCAACTGGAACCGCAGATACCGGGCGAATGCGGAGAAGCTGCGCAGCGGCAACATCTTCGAGGTGGCCGAGGTGGTGCGCAACCTCACCCTGCGGGAGCAGGAGAAGGGGCTCTCGACCGGTGAACGCAAGATGCTGGAGAACGCTCGCCAGATCCTGGTGAGTGAGGTGGTCCTCTCCAGCGACATGCCCGAGGCGGATGCCAAAACGCTGCTCAACACCGCCATGGGTCAGTAAAGCTGCCACAGCGGCAGACGGGCCGGAGGAGGAGCGGGATGGACGGCCCGGCAGTGCGGTGGTCTCTGGCCGCCGTGGGGGCGACGGCCGGTTTTTACATCGGCCTCACCTGGCTTGGCGTGCTGAGCCGGACCTATCCGCTGCCTCTGACGGCCGGAGAAGCCGTTGGGTTGGTGGTGGGTGGTCTCTTGCTCGGCGGGCTGTTCGGCCACCGCCTGGGACCGTCCGTGCTGCGGGGTGCCCTCTGGCTGCTGACCACAGTGGAGCAGCGCCTGGGGCGGGCGCATGGCATGGACATCCTGGCCGGCAGCGCCGGCGTCATCCTGGGGCTGGTGGTGGCCTACCTGCTGGGCCCGGCCCTGGCGCATCTGGGCTGGCTGGCGCGATCCCTGTTCACGCTGTTGCTCGCCTATCTCGGCGGCGCGGTGTTCGCACGCAAGCGGGAGGACTGGCTGCACCTGGTGACCAGAGCGCAGCCACCTCCAGTCGCGCCGGAGGTGGCGGGCGGGTCGGCCATGGGCGACGGCCGGCCCAAGGTGCTGGACACCAGCGCGATCATCGACGGACGGGTGGCCGACCTGTTCCGGACCGGCTTCCTGGAGGGGCAGCTCATCGTGCCCACCTGCGTGTTGGATGAGTTGCGCCATCTCGCGGACAGCGGGGATGAATTGAGGCGACAGCGGGGACGCCACGGGCTGGAGGTCCTGGCCGACCTGCAGAAGGGCGAGGCGCCGGTGGTCATCGACCCCCGCGACCCGGCCCCTGATCTGGAGGTGGATGCCAAGCTCGTCCGCCTCGCTAGCGAACTGTCTGGGCACGTGGTGACCACCGACTTCAACCTGAACAAGGTCGCCCAGTTGCAGGGCGTATCCGTGTTGAACCTCAACGAACTTGCCGGGGCCCTGCGCCCGCGCTATCTCCCCGGTGAGGGGATGACCGTGCGCATCGTCGGCAACGGCAAGCTGCCAGGCCAGGGGGTCGGATACCTGGAGGACGGCACCATGGTCCTGGTGGAGGGAGGGCGCCGCTTCGCGGGCGAGGAGGTCGAAATCGTCGTCACCAACACCATTCAGAACACGCAGGGCCGGATGATCTTCGGCAAGCCCCGCGTGCTGGCGTCCCCCTGACGTGGAACGCTGGATCGCCGTGGTCCCCGCCGCCGGAAGTTCCACCCGCATGGGCACGGACAAGCTCCTGATCCCGCTGCGAGGCGTGCCCGTGCTGGCGGTCACCCTGCGACGCCTGCGCGAGGCCGGCCTCGGGCGCATGATCGTCGGGGTGCGCCCCGGCGCGCAAGACGCCATCCGCGAGGCTGTGTTGGGGCCGAACCAACTGGAGGACATCGTGCTGGTGGAGGGCGGCGGCACGCGGGCCGAGACCGTGGCGGCCTGCCTGGCGGAGGCGCCATCCGGCACCACGCATGTCCTGGTACACGATGCGGCGCGCCCCCACTGCTCGGTGGAGCTGATCGCGCGGGTGATGGCTGCCGCCGAGCGTTGGGGCGCCGCCTCGGCCGGACTGCCCGCGGTGGACACGCTGCACGAGGTGGACTCCGAGGGCCGGATCACGGCCACACCTGAGCGAAGCCTGCTCTGGCAGGCACAGACGCCGCAGGGCTTTGCCCTGGAGGTGCTTGCGAGGGCCCACGCGCATCCCGGGCCAAGGACCGATGACGCGGGCTTGGTGGCCGCGATGGGGGTCGAGGTGCACATGGTGCCGGGTGAGCCCGCCAACGTGAAGCTGACGCACCCTGAGGATCTGCCCTGTGGCCCGCCCCCGGGCGTTGCCGTGGGACTTGGTCAGGATGTGCACCGCCTGGTCCCCGGACGACCCCTGATCCTGGGCGGCGTGCATGTACCGAGCGACCTGGGCCTGGATGGCCACTCGGATGCCGATGTCCTGGCCCATGCGGTGGCGGATGCCGTGCTGGGAGCGGCGGGCCTCGGGGACATCGGCCGCCACTTCCCACCCAGTGACCCGCGCTGGAAGGGTGCCGACAGCATGGACCTGCTGGCGCGCTCGTCCGCCCTGGCGCGCGCCGCCGGCTGGCGCGTGGCGCAGGCGGATTGCCTGCTGCTGGCGGAGCGGCCCCGCCTGGCCCCACACGCCGCGGCCATGGCCGCGAACCTGGCCCGAGCCATGAACGTGGGTGTCGGGGCCGTGAACGTCAAGTTCGGGACCAATGAGGGCCTGGGTTACGTGGGCCGAGCGGAGGGGATGGCCGCCTGGGCCACGGTGGTCCTGGCGCGGCTCTAGCGGAAGTTGCCGTATGGCCGGAGATGGGCGGCCACGGCGCAGTGCCAAGCTCCCTCCCGTCATGCGCACCGTCGAACTGCTGCCGGCGGCAACCAGCGACGGTGGACCGCAGGACCTGCTGCCCGTTCTCCCCCAAGCCGTGCGACATCCTGCTCGTGAGTGGAGCCGTACAATATTACGGTATTCCGGTGCCTCAGAAACGTGGGGCCCTATGGCAGCGTCATACATATGTCATACAGCCAGGCTGTCAGGAACCGCCCTCGGGCGCGGCGTGCGGTCGGCTGCGATCATTCCACTCTGGATGGAATTCGTCCCGCTCGATCTCGACGCGCTCGAGTTGCTCATCAGGGATGGCGCTGCCCGTTGGATGGGGCGTCTGGTGCAACGGGCGGCGGGCCCTGAGGCCGGCGGCGGTGGCGCCAGGCGCGATGAGCTTGATCATGACCTCGTGCGAGATGATGGGGCGCCCGCGCACGTTGATGGAGATGTGCGAGAACAGACGGTGCTCGATGGCGTTCCACCTTCTGGTCCCGGGCGGGAAGTGCCGCACCTCGATGGCGAGACCGCTGGCGTCCGCCAGGCGCTGCAACTGGGTGCGCCAGGGACGGCAGCGCGGGCTGTTGCTGCCCCTGCCGTCGGCCGTGATCAGCAATGCCGTCGCCTGTGGATAGGCCCCTCGGCCCACGGCCGTCCACCAAGCCTGGATGCTGTTGACGGCAAAGACGGCGGTGTCATCATCGGTGCCGACGGTGACCATGGCCTCGTTGCGCGTGACATCAAAGATGCCGTGGGGAGTATCCTTTCCAAACTCAGTGGGGAAGTCGTGCGTTTCCACGGCGACGGGTTGCTTCGTTGGTTGCCGCTGCCGCCCTCCGTCCTTGAGGTTGCCGATGCTTTCCTGTCGACAGCGATGACAGGCAGGCCGCGGCGCTGGTAGTCCCGCACGTCCGCGTTGATGCGCCGGAATTGGGCATCCGGATCGGCAACCGGCAATGTGCCTTCGCGCATCTTGCGGTTGGCCTGCAGGCTGTAGCCCATCTCGTGCAGCAGATGGCCCACGGTGCTGTGGCTGCCCGCGTGGCCTTGCGTCCGCAGAGCCCCAGCCAGCTCCCGGGTGCTCTTGTTCGTCCAGCACAGGGGCGACTCCGGATCGCCGCGTGTCGTCGGCGCCACCAGTTGCGCCAGCGCGTCCCGCAACCCGGGATCGAGCGCGGGAAGCGGCTTTCTGCCGCTCCCCGGTCGGCGGATGCGCTCAGTCTGGATCGATCCCGGGTCCGCCAACTCGCGCAGGCCCGCGCGCACCGTTTGGGACGCCAGGTGAACCAGCGCCGCCACCTCGCCTGCCCGTTCGGGCCCGAGCAGCGTGGTCTCGACGGCGGCCAACAGCCGGCCCTGTTTCTCATCGAGCCAGGGAGAGAGCATCTCGAAGCGCTGCGGATGTGCTGAAGCGCCCGCTCCGGGGGGGGATCGGTCGGCATGGTCGGTCCCTCCCTCGCGGTGAGCGGCGATGCGCTGCCGTCGGCCACCAGGGCCTGCCGGAAGTCGGTGACCAGCGGGTAGGCGAAGACCTCCTTAGACGCTGCCCGGCTCCCCGTAGTGCCGATCCTGCCGGCCGGTACCCGTCGGTTGGCCCAGATGCGCCCAGTTCGCCGCACGATAGCGGGTCCCCCGCCTCAGGGGGCGCACGAACGTTTCGATCGCGATTGGTTCGTAGCCGAAGCGCTCGCGCCAATCCCCGCGAACGCGGCGCACGGCCAACCCCAGGGCGTGGCTGGCCAGATGCGGCACCTGGACGCCGGATCGGATCAAGAAGCGGCTGTTGGCCACGAGGCGATACCGGAAACGCTTGCGTTGAAAGGGGGTCCAGCCCGGCCACACGTCGCGGCAGGGCACGTGGCGCGCGGCCGCCGCGAACAGCAATCCCCCCAGGATCACGGGCTGACCCTGGAACTGGCCATGGATCCAGTACCGCTGATGGGCTCCGAAGGCGCGCCGGAAGCCCTGGGCATGCTCCGCCGCCACGGTGGCATCCCCAGAGCCGCTACTCTTCCGGCGGCACCGGCTCCACCGCCACCAGCGCGACCGGCGGCAGGGCCTCCGCCCGCGTCGCCTGTGCACGTCGGGCGCCCTGCCGCACCTTGGCCGGGAGCACCGCCCGCCCCGCCGCCGCCAACCGCTCCAGCAGCACAAGGCAGGAATGCACGCCTGGCCGCCCGTTGGGCGCCTCCCACGGCAGGTTCTCGCAGATCGTGAGCGCCAGTTCGAAGCGGCCCAGCCGCGGAAACCGCCGAGTCGCCTCGCACACCCATTCCAGGTCCGTGGCGCTGAATTCGCGGTCGCCGACCCAGAGCGGCGGGTCCCAACGCGCTGCCAAGCCTCAGCACCCCGACGCTGGCATCGCGCCTCGCTCGCCGTTTGTCAACCCAGACCTTTGATCATCGACGGCTCCCGACTGGGAAACGGCCGCTGAGACGCCGCCGTCAGCCCGCGACCTTGCCCAGCAGGAAGCCCAGCAGGAGCATCGTGAGGACGAACGCCGTGGCGGCGGTCATCGGGCCGTCGTGCTCCCGCGCAAAGCCGATCAGGCCGATGGCGACGCGTACCACGGGGGTGACGAGCAGCACCAGCAGACCGAGGGTCACGATGCCCATCGGCGCGCCGTGGAGCGCACCGCGCAGCACTGGGCCGAGCTGGTGCGGGGCCGATGTGCCGAGGCCCCCGTGGCCATGGACGAGGTAGAGGACGAAGCCGACCGTGATCAGGGCCGCGCTCGTCAGCACACCGATCAGAAGGGTCCAGCCGATCACCGGCGCGAGTTCATCCGAGGCCGTGTGTCCGCGGGGTTTATGCCCCACCGCCCGTCACCCCCCGGATGATCATTTCCGCGGCCATGATGAGGAGCACCGGCAGGAAGACGTAGCGCAGGGTGCGGTTCCGGAAGCGCACCATGACCCGCGTGCCGAGCGTGGCCCCAGCCAGGACCCCCAGGGCCACGGGCGCGGCGATCACCGGCAGGATGTCTCCGCGCGCGAAGTACACGCCGGCGCTCGCGGCTGCCGTGACGCCGATCATGAAGTTGCTGGTGGCGGTGG
>JAKAUG010000150.1 GCA_021827805.1 Bacillota bacterium
CGTCAACGATCACCGGGACCACGAGCCGCCCCGGCAGGCGCCGAAGCCCAGTCCGCCAAATCCTGCTAACATTTCGATCCCCAGCGCCGTCTTCTGCGGTGAGGGGGGATGGTGGGTGGACGCCGGCGGGTCCCGGGGGCCCGACCTCCTCGGCCTTGTCACCGCCGCCAGAGCATGGAGACGCGGCGCCGGTTGATGGGCGCCGCTGGCGCGCCCTTCGGGCCATGCCGGCCCCTTGTTTCGGTCGGCACCGGCCACCCATTTCGGCGCGGCCGGCCGGAGCCGGAGCCATTGGGACACAAGGCAAGGGGCAGCATCGGGGGTGAGAGGGGCAAGGGCGGCCGGCATGCCCGAAATACGCACGTACCGCTACCGCGCTCCCGAAGCACGCAGGCGGGCGGCAGCCTCCTGGGGCGTGATCTCCCCGCGGCCCAGGGCGTCCAGGATGGCACCCCGCTGCGGCGCACCGCCCCCGTCTGTCGGAGCGGCTTCATAGCCCAACGCGACGAGGAGTTCCTCGAACCTCGCCCGGACGGTGGGATAGGACACCGCGAGCACCCGACCCACCTCCTTGAGGTTGCCGCGGCTGCGCACGAACAGGCGCAGCAGTTCCAGGTGCTCGGCGGTGAGCAGGTTGAACTCCAGCATGCGGAAGTGGCCCTCAACCGTCACATCGCAGCGCTCACAGCGAGAGCGCAGGACCTCCAGCGGGCCCTGGCACACGGGACAGCGCAGGATCATCGGATGCTCTCCCATGCACATCTCTCCATCCGCTGGCGTCGGGAGCGCACTTCCGCTCCCACGCGAGCCGGGCCGTTCAGGCCTCCAGGGAAATCCGCACCTGGTCCCCATCCTCCGAGCGCACGGAGAAGAGCTCGCCCGGCACCGTGGTGGCGCCGAATCCCGCCTGAGCCAGGGCCGCGAGATCGAACCCGCAGGTCTGGACCACCTGACGCGCCCAGCCCGGGAGCATTTGCCCCACACCCTGCAGCATCTCCACCGGCCAGGCCACGTTCAGTTCGTCACCATCCTCGCTACGGATCACGATCCGCAGGTGGTTGGCGGTCGGGAACGGGCCAAAGCGCGGTCGCCGCGGTGGAGACGCGGGCGGGGGCGGGAACCCCGTCTCCGTCTCAAGCGCGTCCAGGAGGTCATCCGCGTCCTCCGGGCTGACCTTGCCCTCGGCCACCAGGCGCAGGATCTGAAGACGCTCCTCGCGCACGCACGACCCCTCCTCCGTTGCCAGGAAGCTCTGTGGGCATATCGTGCACTAGACCATGACAGACTGTCAAGAGCGTCTTTCCATTATGGCACTTCCTCCACTCCGATGACTCGGAGACAACCCACGCGCACCGCGGGCACGGTCGCGCAGGGATGCACACGCGATGGTGCGAACGGTGCGGCGAGCTGGCTGTTCTGGGGGGGTGGCCTGGTGGGCATGTACCTGGAGGACTTCGAGGTTGGGCAGAGCTTTGTCTCGCCAACGCGGACCGTGACGGAGACCGACGTGGTCATGTTCGCGGCCCTGAGCGGCGACTACAACGAGGTGCACACCAGCGAGACCTGGGCGGCCACCAAGGGCCCGTTCGGGCGGCGCGTGGCGCACGGCCTGCTCTGCCTGGGGCTCGGCCATGCCCTCATGCTGCGCCTCGGGATCCTGGAGGGCACCGCCGTCGCCCTGCTGGGAATGGAGAACTGGCAGTTCACCGCCCCCGTGTTCTTTGGGGACACCCTGCATGTGGAGTTCGACGTTGCGGCCACCCGGCCCAGTCGCTCGCAGCCCGACCGCGGGATCGTCTCCCTGGACTGCCGCTATCTGAACCAGGATGGCATGGTAACGCAGAGGGGACGTCTGGCCCTGATGGTGCGGTGCCGCCCGGAGGTGTGAGCGGGGCCCGGCAGGTCGGGGCCGCGGCGATGGTGAACAGACACGCGGACGAGTCCCCGCCCAGGAGGCATGCGATGCGTTTTGCCAGTAAGGTCGCACTCATCACCGGGAGCTCGCGCGGCATCGGTCGCGCCCTGGCCATCACCCTGGGCCGTGAGGGAGCCACGGTGGTGGTGCACTATAAGCAGAACCATGAGGCGGCCCAGCGCACCGTGGAGGACGTGCGGGCCGCCGGCGGCCAGGCCTGGTCCTTCGCCGCGGATCTGGAGGATGTCGCGGCCATCGAGCACCTCTTCGCCGCCGTGCGGGAGCGGCAGGGGCACCTGGACGCGTTCGTCTCCAACGCCGCGGCCACGGCCTTCAAACCGGCGTTGGAGTTCAAACCCCACCACCTGGAACGCACGTTCAACATGAACGTGCGGGCCTTCGTGCTGGGTGTGCAGCATGCCGCCGCACTCATGGGCCCGGGCGGCAGGATCCTGGCCGTCTCCAGCTACGGCAGCGTGCGCGGCTTCCCCACCTATGCCAACCTCGGCGCCTCCAAGGCCGCCCTGGAGGCCTGGGTGCGCTACTTCGCGGAGGAGTTGGGGCCCCGGGACATCAACGTCAACGCCATCAACGCTGGGGTGGTGGAGACCGACTCCGCCGACTTCTTCTACGGTCAGAAGGGCATGGCCCCGGTGGAGGCCGTGCTGCGGCGCGTGCCCAAGCGCCGGGCCGCCACGCCGGAGGAGGTGGCCCGGCCCGCCGCCTTCCTGCTCTCCGATGACGCCAGCTACATCACGGGAACGGTGCTCATGGTGGACGGCGGTCTGACCGCCGCGGGCCCCCCCTATCGCGTGGACTGCCCCGATGCCTAGACGCGCAACCACCCACTGGCGCCCAGCCTGGGCCGTGACGATCCTGGCGGCGCTCGTGCTGGCCGGTTGCACGAGTGCGCATCCGACGGCGGCGACCCCGCCTGCCTCGACATCCTCGTCGTCCGCCTCCGCGCCCGCGTCCAGCTCGTCCTCCGCGGCCCAGAGCACGCCTGGGCCCCCGCCTTCGCCCTTTGGCGAGCGCGGGGTGATCGAGGGCTTCTACGGCCCGCCCTGGTCCGAGGCCGCCACCCTGGACGTGCTGTCCTTCATGGGGCGCCACGACATGAATACCTTTGTCTACGACCCCAAGAACGACAACTACTCCCGCGCCGACTGGCGTCAGCCGTACCCGGCGGCGGAGCTGGGCAGCCTGGGCCGGATGGCCGCGGGCGCCAAGGACGCCGGGGTGCAGTTCGTGTACGGGATCGACCCCGGAATGGATATCACCTACTCCAGCCAGGCCGACCGGTCCGCGCTGGCCGCCAAGATCGCCCAACTGCGCTCCATCGGGGTGCACGCGTTTGTTCTGGCCCTGGACGACGTCCCCGCCCAGCTGGATGCGGCGGATCAGGCCGTCTACCCCGGGGGCTATGCGCAGGCGCAGGTCGATCTGGCCAACTGGCTCTGGCAGACCGAAAGGGCCCTGGACCCGGCCTTCTCGCTCATCATGGTACCGACCGAGTACCATGGCACCACCGCGACACCGTACCTCACCGAGCTTGCCAAGCTGGATCCGGCCATCGGCGTGGCCTGGACGGGTCCGGGCGTGGTCGAAGCCAGCATCACCGCCGCGCAGGCCGCCGCGTTCGGAGCCATCATCGGCCGCAAACCTCTGGTCTGGCTGAACTGGCCGGTGAACGACTGGACGACGCCGTGGTCGGAACTTGAGGGCTCCGGGCCCGTGCAGCCCCGCGACCTCTTTCTGGGGCCGGTGCAGGGGCTGGACCCGCAGCTCGGCACGGCTGTGACGGGCGTACTCGCCAACCCCATGCTCGAGCCGCACGCCAGTCTCATCCCGCTGGCCTCGCTGGCCGCCTACCTCCAGGATCCCAGCGGCAACGGGGGCCAGGGCGCGTGGGCGGCGGAGATCCGCCGGCTCGGCGGCTCCGAGGCCCAGGCCCTGGAGACCTTCTGCATGGCCGAGCAGCCCTACCCCACGATCAACGCCCAGGGAGACTACGCCCGGACCTCCACGGATCCGAGCGTGGACGCGCTGGAGCAGCAGGTGCTGGCCGCCTATGGGAGTGTCGGGGCCTCCGCCCTGCGGCAGACCGCGGCCCAAGACCTTGCGGACACCTTCAAGCTCTGGCAGCACACCGCGCCGGAGCTGGCGCCCTCCAAGCTTGCCGATGCCTCCCTGGGGGCGGAGATCGCGCCCCTGTGTCGGGTCCTGTCCAGGGATGGCCAGGACGGGCTGGATGCCCTCGCGCTTCTGGCCGCGCCGACGAGCGGCACGGCCCAGACGCGCCTTGAGGCGGACATCGCCCAGCTCGCCGCCCAGCCGGTGAACTTCGGGGGGCAGCTGCTGCCGTTCTTGCGCTCCGCCCAGAACGCCGCGCGCGCCGGAGGCGGCTGAGTCAGGCGCTCTTGGCCCGGACCACCAGCAGGAGCTCGCCACCACGCACGTTGTCCCCGGGCACGACGGTCAGGGCGGTGACCTGGCCGTCGTGCGGGGCGCGGACCACCGTCTCCATCTTCATGGCCTCGATCACGGCCAGCGCATCTCCGCGCTGCACGCGCACACCCCGCTCGACGTTCACGCGCAGCACCCGCCCTGGCATGGGGCTGCCGACCTGATCTGGATCGGCGGGATCCGCCACGGGGCGTGCCGTCCCGCCCACGCCCACCGCCTGATCGATGACCGCCAGCGCCCGAGCGGTGCCGTTGAGTTCAAAGTGCAGGTCCCGCCGCCCATCGCTCCCCGCCTCCCCAATGGCGGCGAGGCGGATGACCAGGCGCTTGCCGGGTTCGATGTCCACCTCGACCTCCTCGCCGGGCCGCATCCCGGAGAAGAAGGTCGTCGTGTCCAGGGTGGAGGTGTCCCCAAAGCGCCGCCGGTGCGCCTCCAGCACCCGGAACGGTTCGGGATAGAGCACCGCGGTCAGCACGTCCCGCAGGTCCAGGGGTCGTCCCTCGCGCTGCTGCAGGTCCTGCCGCACCGCCTCCAGGTCGACCTCCGGCAGGACCGCCCCCGGGCGCACGGTCAGCGGAGCGCGGCCCTTGAGGACGGCGGCGCAGAGGCGCGGCGGAAAGGGCCGCAGGGGCTGGCCCATCTCGCCCCCCAGCATCTGCACCACCGACTGCGGGAAGTCCAGGTGCGCCACCCGTTCCTGCCCGTGCGGCGTGGCCAGGGCCTCCTCGGACAGTTCGGCGGGATCGATCTGCCGCTGGACCAGGAAGAGGGCCAGGTCCCCCACGGCCTTGCTGCTCGGCGTGACCTTGACGATGCGCCCCAGCAGGCGGTCGACCGCCCGGTAGGCCTCCTGGATCTCCGGCCAGCGGTCCGCCAGGCCGAGCGAGCTGGCCTGGGCGCGCAGGTTCGTGTATTGGCCGCCGGGCATCTCCGTGCGGTAGACCGCGATCCCTCCGGCTCCAGGGGGCGCCTCAAACGGAACATACAGGGCTCGGCGCCCCGCCCAGCCCGCCGCGGCCCGGTCGCAGGCCTCCAGATCCAGGCCCGTATCTCGAACCGTGCCCTCCAGGGCCGCGACCACGGCGGTCAGGCTGGGTTGGGAGGAGCCGCCGGCCATGGAGGCCACCGCGACATCGGCGATCTCCACGCCGGCCCGGGCGGCGGCGAGCAGGGTGGCCACACCCTGCCCCGCGTTGTCGTGGGTGTGCAGGTGCACCGGCAGCCCCGCCT
>JAKAUG010000338.1 GCA_021827805.1 Bacillota bacterium
CCACGGACCACCAGCGCGTACATCAGGGGACGCACGCTTCGCGGGGGGAGAGGGCCAAAGACGAAGCGGACAAGAGGCCCATTGGCCCTCCCCCGAATCTCGGTCCAAGCCACATGCCCCGTCGACTCTGAGACTGGCGCAAGGTTCTCACGCCCTGCCAGGGGGTGGCTCGCATCGAGGCGCGAAGTGCCCTGGCGGGTCAACGGTACCGGAGTCCCACCCACAGCATCCGGGAGGTGGCTTCCATGCCCCTGAAGGTCGGGGTCGTCGGCTTGGCCGGCATCGGGAACCGACACGCGCAGTGCCACAAGGAGGATCCGCTCGCCGAGCTTGTCGCCGTCTGCGACATCCTGCCGGACCGCGCCGATCAAGCCGCTCAGAAGTATGGCGTTCGGCCCTATCACAGCCTCCAGGAGATGCTGGCAGGGGAACCGGATCTGGATGTCGTGGATGTCACCACCGGTGGAGACGAGAACGGCAGCTGGCACTTTTCTCCGGTGATGCTGGCCCTGGAGCACCGCCGCAACGTCCTGGTCGAAAAGCCCCTCAGCAACGACATTGCCGAGGCCAGGCGCATGGTGGCCCGGGCAGACGAGCAGGGCGTATACCTTGGCTGCAACCTCAACCACTACTTCACGCCGCCCGCCGAGCTCGCCAAGCAGCGCATCCAGGCCGGAGAGCTGGGCGAGCTGCGCTGGTGCCTGATGAAGATGGGCTTCTCCGGCGGAGAGCAGGGCTACCACGGTCCCGCCCAGGATCCGCGCTACCGCGACTTTCCCTACTTCCACGCCAAGGCGTTCCTGACGCACCCCTTCAGCGTCATGCGGTATCTCTGCGGTGACATGACGCACGTCCAGGCCTTCTTCGGCCGGCCGGGCTTCCGGCAGCGGGCCGGGGATGTGCTCCTCTCCCAAACGAGCATCCATACCCGCTTTGCCAACGACTGCACAGGTTACCTGCTGAGCACCCGCGGGGACACCCCCGTGGGCATGGGCGGCTGGTGGAGCATCGAGGTGGGCGGTACGCGCGGCACGGTCTGCATTGAGAACTGCATCGAGAAGCTCACCTTCTGGCCCGAGCCGGGCAGCGGCAAGGAACCCGCGGTCACGAGCACGGGGATCACCGACTTCGAGCAGACCTTCCCGCGTCGGCTCCACGCGTTCCTGGAGGACGTGGGCAACCACGTGGAACGGCGGAGGCTGCGCGCCTCTGGCCGCGACGCCCTGGCGGCGCTCGAATACACGTGGGCCGCGATGGAGTCACATGAGCAGGGGGGGCGCCTGGTCCTTCCCCACGCGCTGCCCCCCCTGCGCTGAGCGAAGGACTTCGCGCAAGAGCGGGGCCCGGCAGCGGACGGGTCCGGGCCCCGCATCGCCGGGACGAGGCTCTTGTTGGAGAGGTGGGAGGGCCGAGCGGCCCTCCCGCCTCTTTGCGGTCACCGCCGTGCGGCCGAACGCCGACGGACCAGCAGCAGTCCGGTCGCAAGCGACAGCGCCGCGCCCAGGGGCGTCCAGAGCGGCATACCAGTCTTGGGCAGGGACGAAGGCGCACTGGCCGACGCTTGGACCGCGGCGGGCTCAAGGCTGATGGCGAAAACGTGGAGGGCGGCGGGCCCACCGTTGTGCGTCGGAAGCGTTCCGGGAAGCTTGACGGACTGCAGGGTGTGCGCCGGATCCACCGGGTAGGAGAACGCATACAGACCGATGGGCTGCGTGCCATTGGTGGCCGTACCCTTGATGACGGCCGTGGCGGGATCCCCCGGGCCCCACCAGTCCGGCCACGTGACGGGTACCTGCGAGGTGGTGCCGTCCTTGTATCCGAGCGCGAGGGCGGTGGATACCGGTCCCCAGGTGGCCGCACCGAGGAAGTAAATCTCGCTGTAGTGGCCTGGCGGCACGGCGATGGTCTGCCCGGCGTTGATGACAGCGTTGAAGGCGGTGTTGGACGCCGGGGGCAAGTGGAAGGTGGCCGCCGACCCGGTGACGGCGGAGCCGGACGCCGACGTAAAGGTGGAGGTTGTCAGCGTACCTGTGGTCGGCCAGCTGGCGGCGCCGAAGCCACTGCCCTTGGTATCCAGGGAGGTCCCGCCCTTGGTGGGCGTACCCGGCGTGTAGACGGCATCCTGGTTGAACACACTGGACAGATCCACCGTCACATCCTGGGCGGTACCCGCGGCAGCCGGCATGGCTCCGGCCAGAACCAGGACGGACGCCACCAGGCACCCTGCCAAGCCGAGGACACCGCGCCTTCCGAATCCCGTCATCCTCGAGTCCCCCTTTCCTGTGTCCCGAGCCGCGCGAACCGGCACCGCGTCTGCTGCCACCCGGTCTGAGAAGATGTTCCACGCGGTGGACGTCCACTCCTTTCCTCTGGGCACGACTGGGCACACCCGCATGGTGCGAACCAGCCCGCCCGTCCTCTGGGGGGCCGGAGCCGCACCGCGTGGCGGCGTCGACGCATGCACCAGTAGTCACGGGTGGGCGCTCCCCCGCTTTGCCGATCCAGAGGCCGTCCAGAAGTCCAGGAGGCGCAGCCAACGGGCCGGCATTCCAGGGGCCTGGGGCCCTGCGGCTCGATCTCCACGCGGGCCGTATCCTCGGGGGGAAGGACGCGAGCCAGGGAGCGAATCAGGCGCTGCAAGGCCTGGCGGTCGAGCTGGTCCTCCCGGCCAAAGTGGGGGATGACGACGGCGTGCGCGCTTGGTCCGGGAGGCCCAGCGGCCGTGTGCCAGTTGCGCGCTCTGGCCGGGAGAACTGCCCGGTGCAACCGCCTGCTGTGAAGCAGGAACGCCTGAGTCCGAAACCGGCGGCTGCAGCGGTCGGAAACAAGAGACGATGACAAGGGGGACGGCTCCCAGCACCGCGCCTGGCGACCTCCGCCAGGACCACCCTCACCGCCCGCCCAGCCTGCGCGAGGGCAGCAGGGTCCAGGTTTGGGACGGGGCGGCATGCGGGGACGGCACCCGCATGCCGCCCCGTCCCGAGGGCTCAGCGCGGACCGTAGTCGTCCGAACCCTGCCGGGCCAGGCGCACAAACCACACGTTCCGATAACGGACGGGGTGGCCGTGATCCTGCAGGCGCAGCGGTCCAGGGGCCCCGATGTCCTGGTCCAGCGCCCCCCCGGTCGGCCCCCGCAGGGTCACGTTGTTGTGGATGCAGATGCCGTTGTGCAGCAGCGTCATCCGCGCCTGCTCCTGGGCCCGGCCGGATGCGTCCACCCGGGCGGCACGGAACGCGATGTCATAGCTCTGCCACTCGAGCGGCCGGCGGCAGGCGTTGGACAGCGGTGCGAACTGGTCGTAGATCGCTCCACAATCCCCCTTGCCGGGCACACTCCAGCCATAGGAGTCCAGCACCTGGATCTCGTAGCGCCCCTGCACATACACCCCGCTGTTGCCCTTGCCCTGACCGGAGGCCTCTGGCATGTCGGGCACGGAGAACTCCAGGTGGATCCAAGCGTCGTCGAAGGTTTCCAGGCTGACGATGTCGCCGGTGCCACGGACCACCGTCATGGCACCGTCGGCCACCGCCCAGCCGGGCGGTTCATCGCCGCGGCGGCGACGCCACTGACTGAGATCCCGACCATCGAACAGGATCACCGCACCCTGCGGGGGCTCCGCGAACATGGCCGCTCACCCTTTCTCACCGAGAGGCTGCTGGCTGATTGGCAACGGCGGTGCCCGGCTCCTGCCACGGGCCATCCGCACCATCCCGGAGGGCGCCGCCCCCGACCGCGCAAGGCCACGCAGAGACCGCGGCATCGGCGCGCCAGGCGGCAGGAGACACTGCCAGCGACGGCATATCAAGACATGTACATAGGTTGGTGCCGTCTGGCCCCTGCCCGCGCGGGGGGAGGGCCAGACGGGCACCGATCCGCGAAGGGGGCTGCACGAGGTTGGCCATAGAGTACCGCCTGCTGGGCCGGACCGGGGTCCGGGTCTCCTCCCTGTGCCTTGGCTGCATGAATTTCGGTGGCCGTACCGCAGAGGAGGACGCCATTCGCATCATCCACGCGGCCCTGGACGCCGGGATCAACTTCATCGACACGGCCAACGTGTACAGTCGGGGCGTCTCCGAGACGATCACCGGCAAGGCGTTGGCGGACGGGCGACGCCAGAGGGTCATCCTGGCCACCAAGGTGCATGGTCGCATGGGGGATGGACCCAACGACTGGGGCAACCACCGCCAGCACATCTTTGCCCAAGTGGAGGCGAGCCTGCGGAGGCTGGGCACAGACCACATCGACCTCTACCAGATCCACCGCCCACAGGCGGAGACACCCATCGAGGAGACCCTCGATGCCCTGAACGACCTGGTCCGGCAGGGCAAGGTCCGCTTCATCGGCTCGTCCACGTTCCCCGCCTGGCAACTCGTCGAGAGCTACTGGGTCTCCGACCGCCGCAACCTGGCGCGCTTCGTGTGCGAACAGCCGCCGTACCACCTCTTTGACCGCAGGATCGAGACCGAGGTGCTCCCCGCGTGCCGCAGGTTCCAGACAGCCGTCATCCCTTGGAGCCCCCTGGCCGGAGGCTGGTTGACCGGCAAGTACCGGCGGGGGCAGCCCCTCCCCGAGGTGGGCCGCCACCTCAAGGCCCTGGAGAACCCCGACGATCCCGGTGTCGCCCGCCGACTGGCGGCGGTGGAGGCCCTGCTGCCACTGGCGCAGGAGATGGGGGCCACCCTCTCCCAGTTTGCGCTGGCCTGGAACCTCCAGCAGCCGGGCGTCACGGCCCCCATCATCGGGCCGCGCACGCTCGAGCAATTGCAGGACAACCTGGCGGCCACCCAGTTCCAACTCAGCCCAGAACTGCTGCAGCGCGTGGACGGCATCTGCCCCAAGGGGCAGAGCATCTGAGGCGCGCTGCCCACGGCGCTGCCGCCGATTCCACACCAGGGGGTGCACGGCGATTGCGTTTTCGCAAGCTCAGACCGCGCGCTTGGTATCTTGCGGGGCTCACCCAACGCGCACGCGGGCTGCATGCGCGTTGGGTGGAAGACTGGGCACAGGGCACGCCTGAACGCTGATCTACCACAGGAGGTGGGAGGGTTCGCCCGCACGCGCAACCATGCACAGGCTGGCACACTGTGGGCGCTGGTTGGGGCGCAGCGGTTTCCGGGAACGTTCCCACCGCTGTCTGACCTGTCTGAACCGTCTGAACCTTGGGCCGAGCGGTCCGGAGATCTCCGTCCTGGACCTGGGCACGTGGGCCATGGGCGGTCCGGGTTGGGCAGCCACCTGGGGCCCCCGGGACGACGCCCAGTCCATGCGCGGCGTGCATCCGCCCTGGACGGCGGGATCAGCGCCCGCGACACCGCGGCCGTCGACGGGCCCGGGCACTCCGAGGAGGTCGCCGGCCGCGCCCTGAGCGGACGGCGTTCGTCGGTGCATGTTGCCTCGGCCGCTCCCCCCGCCACGGCGCAGAGGGGTGGTCAACTGCTGCCAGTATTCTTGACCCGCGTACGCGTGCGTGGCACAATATGGGAAGTGGTTGGCGAAAACCAAGCCAGCCCTTGCACCTTGAGAACCTCTGCTTCGGCGGCTGTGCCGGGGATAAGCGTCCGGCACGTAAGAGCACAGACGCACGATCCACTGT
>JAKAUG010000232.1 GCA_021827805.1 Bacillota bacterium
CGATCTCCCAGAACGGTTCCCTCCTCGACCTGCAGGGCATAGAGCGAGACGTGCTCGGGCTCCAGGTCCAACACGCGCCGCAGGGTGTCCAGGCAGTCCTCCAGCCTCTGCCCCGGCAGACCACAGATGAGGTCGACCCCGATATTCTCGAATCCGGCCGCCCGCGCGGCGCGGAAGGCCTCCCGGAAGTCGTCCCAGGTATGGTGGCGCCCGACCGCGGCGAGCAGGTCGTCGCGGGCCGTCTGCAGTCCGAGGGAGAGGCGGTTGAAGCCCGCGCGCCGCAGCTGCGCGAGGTCCCGGGCGTCCACCGTGCCCGGATTGGCCTCCAGGCTCACCTCCGCCCCCGCTTGGAGGCCGAGCCGCCTCACCAGAGCGTGCTGCACATCGACCAGGTCCTGGGCCGGCAGCATGGTGGGGGTCCCTCCCCCGAAGAAGACGGTGGCAGGGGGTTCGGGCCCCAGCCGCCCTGCCCAGTACACGGCCTCCGCGACGAGCGCGCGGGCATAACCGGTCTGCCAGCGCGCCACCCGGCGCCCGGCCGGCAGGGCAACGAAGTCGCAGTAGTGGCACTTATAGGGGCAGAAGGGGATATGGATGTAAAGGCCCCATCTCGCCATGGGCGATCCCCCCCCGCGCTCGTTGCAGTGTACCACGCGGCGCGTGGGCCGGTCGGATCGCCCCGGGCGCCCTGGGCTCGGGCCCAGGATCCGCGGCCCCGCGGATCCTGGGCCCGCTTCTCCGTCTGTGGGCCCGGGACCGTCCCACGAGCGCCACGTCCCCCCAGAGCGTCCGCACCCGTGTGACGTCCAGGCCCCGCCACCCCAGGTCCTCCAGCCGCCGCTCCGCCTGCGCGGCCAGCGTCTCCACCGTGGCGGCGATCCACCGCCGGCTGACGCTGCTCTTGCTGGCCCCGTCCGCCCGCTGTTCCTGGGGCGGGGGCTGGTCCCGCGCCAGCCCTGCGTCCACCCGCCGCTGGGCCACCACCTCGCTGACCCTGCGCGACGCTGTCGCGTCCAGCGTCCCGGGGTCCCGCATCCGCGCGCAGTGCTTCAGCGGCACTTCCTTGCCCTCGGCATCCACCAGCCGCGGCCGACGAACCATCGCCCTGCGGCCGCCCAGCACCACGCACCCCGGCGCCGTCCCGTTAGTCGAGCAGAACCAGGGGCTTACGCCGCGAGTTCGGTCATCGTGAAACGAAATGCGCCATGGAAGGGTTAGCCCACCTGGACCATCTTATGGCCCTCTTGCCACCCTCATCAGGTACAATGGATCCCAGCTGATCCGCGGAGAGGGTGGCAGGGAATGTACGGCAGTATTCTGGTACCGCTCGCCGACAACCGCCGCAGCGCCCTGATCCTGCCTGAGGCATCGCGCCTCGCCAGCGCCCTGGGCGCACGGCTGGTTCTCATGCGCGTCGTCCCGCCCCAGCCGGAGACGGTGTACGGGTCCGGCGAGGGGGAGCTTCTGCCGCCGCAATGGGCGATGGAGCGGGAGCAGCAGGACCTCGCGGCGGCGGAACGCGACCTGCGCGCCGAGTCCAGGAAGATTCCGGCGGGTGTGCCGGTGGAAACGGTGGTCCGCTGCGGGGACGTCGTGGAGGAGATCCTGTGCGTGGCGGCCGAACACCGGTGCGGCATGATCGCCATGTCCACGCACGGGCGCAGCGGCATCGATCACCTGCTGCATGGCAGCGTCACAGAGCTGGTTGTGCGCCGCAGCGGCCTGCCCGTGCTGGTCCTCTGCCCGAGCCCGGACACCGGCGCCCTGAACCCGCGACGCCGCACACGGGCTGCCACGGGTGCACGCCTCCACGCCTGACGGCCCCAGAAGGCGCGGGCCCCTAAGAGCCTGGACCTCGGCGGGCCCTCCGCGGCAGGGCCTCGGCAGTCTGGAGTTCCTCCGCGGCTTGCTCGGGATGGCCGACGGAGAGCCGGAACAGGAAACGGTCCAGCCGCGAGGTGGGCGGGCGGACCGCACGCTCGCTGTGCAGCGGGTTCTCCGTGGCCAGCACCGTGAAGGGCTCCTGGGTGTCTCCGTCCACCGTGACATCCGCCGGCAGTAGATCGGGTGTGCCCTGGATGCGCTGGGCGCGGAGTCCGAGCGCGCCAGCGACCACCTTGAGGACGAAGGTCTTGCCGACACCGGGCGCATCATCGAGCAGCACGTGGCCACCAGCGAACAGGGAGCACAGAACCCGCTCCACGACAGGACGCTTGCCCACCGTGCGCTCGAAGACCCGCTCCCGGACACGCTGCGGATCCGGGCCCTCCCGGTCCTGTGCCCGCGTCATCCCCCACCCCTCTCCCCCTACTCGCTCGCACCTTGGCGGACGCTGGCCCGCGTGTACCGGAGCGCGGCCGCCGGCAGCCCGCGGAAGCGCGCCAGGCCTGGCGTCAGTGGCTCCTGAGCACCGGGTGGAGCTGCGTCCAGGTCCTGCCCCCGTCCGTGGTCCGCATCAGCACCGGCGTTGCCGAGGCCGCCCACTGAGGCTGCTTGGCCAGGCAGGCGCACGTGTGGGCGGTGGCCAGAAGCCATCCGCTCCCGCCGGGAAGGACGTCAAGCGCGTTCTCCTGCCCGTCCTGCTGCGCCTCCAGCACACCCAGGCCGCCACCCGGGAAGCCCTGCCAGTCGAGTCCGCCATCTTGGGTGTGGAAGACGTCCTCCCCATCCAGGACATAGACCTCGTCCAGCCCAGCGACGGAGAAGAGGGAACCCCGCGCGGGGGTGGTGTGGGACCAAGTGCGCCCCCCGTCCTGGGTCCGATACAGGTACACGGACGCCCGGCCCTGGAACCACACCGGCAGCAGGCCCTGGGTCGCGGAGAAGAACGTCGGCGTCGTGACCACCGCCTGGGTCTCCTGGCGCCCGGACGGCATGGGCAGGGAGACCGCCCGCCAGGTCCTGCCTCCGTCCAGCGTCCGGTAGAGCTGGTCGGGCACCGTGCTCACCTTCCCCCCGGCCAGCCAGCCATCGAGCGCGCCCTGAAAGGCCACGCTGCCCCCGAAGGGCAGAGAGCCGGAGGAGCCGGTCTCGGCGAGGAGCGACCAGGTCTTGCCGCCATCGCCGGTACCGAGGAGTTCCCCAGGCTCGGTGTTCATCGTGTGCCCGGGCTGCGCCATCAGCCAGCCATGCACGCCGTCCGAGGTCCCCAGCGACAGCGCCTCCATGGAACCGGTCGTGTCCGCCGCGGTGAAGACCGTGGGCACGACAGCCGCGGACCAGTTGGCACCGCCGTCGGTGGTGCGCCACACCGTCAGCTTCCAGACGGACCCCGCGGCCGGTGTGCCGTCCGGGCAGGCCAGCCAGGCGTCCTGGGCGCTTTGGAAGGCCGTGGCGCATCCGCCCTTCCCTGTCGGGGCCGGTGCAGCGGGCGTCACATCAAGCCAGGTGCTGCCGCCATCCATGGTGCGCAGCACCTGGCCCAGGGCCTCCGTGGCCCAGCCGACCTGGGCGCTGACCATGCGGATCGAGGCCAGGGACAGCGCGCCCGCTGCACCCGTCCCGGAACCGCCGGATGCCGACGAGGTGCTACCCAGGGGCGCAGGGGTCCCGCGGGAGGCGGTCTGGCTCAACGGGGTCCACGTCCGGCCGCCGTCCGTGGTGCGGAGCAGGTTGCCGCCCACGACGGCCCATCCCTCCTCGGTGGTCAGGAAATCGAGCCCGCTGGCGACACCCAGGTGGACGTTGGAATCCACAGTGGTCCAGCTGCCGCCCGCGTTCGTCGTGCGCTGGAGGAGCGAGCCATCAGAGGCGAAGCCGTCCTTGGGGTCGGCAAAGCTCCAGGCCGGGCCCCGCGGCCCCTGGGCGGCGACGGGCACCGCCGCCCCAGGCGTCCAGATCCGCCCCCCGTTCGTGGTGCGGTAGAAGATCATCTCGGGACCCTGCGTGCCGCCGCCGGTGATGGCCGGGAGGATGCCGTCCTGACCGAAGAGGCGTGGCGCGTACGTGTCCAGGTAGGCCACCCCCGCCGGCAGCGGCAGCGTCTGCCGCCGCCAGCTTCCGCCCCCGTCGGTGCTCGTGTAGAGCGGCGTGCCGCCCCCGTGGTACGTGCCGGTGAGCCAGCCGCGGCTCGTACCGGCGAAGGCGAGCCCGGTCGCATACATCCCTCCCTGGGGCAGGCTCGACGCGCCGAGCTCTGACCACCTCCTGCCGCCGTCACGGGTCGCGAAGAGGGCCGTCCGCATCTGGCCCAGGGCCGGGGCGGAGGTCTCCAGGAGCCACCCCGTCTGGGGATTCACGAAGCTGAGCTCGACCTGCCCAGTGGACAGGTGCGGCGCCGTCACCGTGGCCAGCGCGGTCCAGTGGGCCCCCCCGTCGGAGGTCCCGTACACGCTCATCCCACCGCCTCGCACCCGTGCGACCCTCGCGTCGTTGGCATCCAGGACCGCGAGCGCGTCCAGGGTGGCGCCTGCGCCCTGCCCCAACGCCAGGGGGGTCACGTCGTGCCAGCTCACACCGCCGTTGGTGGTGCGCAGCACCTGCCCCTGCTGCCCGCTCGCCCAGCCGACCTCGGCGCTCACCATGTGTACCGCAGCCAGGGGGACCGACACCGTGGCACCGTGGGACGCCGGGGCCACGGCGCCCAAGCCCAGGGAGCCCGCGCGGCTGTGCCCCCAGATGGCGAGGGCCACCACGGCAGCCGCCAGCGCAACGGTGCCAGCCCACCAGGCCAGACCGCGCGCGCGGCCCGCGCATGGAGCGGCTCCTGCCCCCGGGGCGGCGTGGCCCTGGGCCAGGGCCTCCTCCGGCATGCGCACCTCGGCAAGGACGGCAAACCTGTCCTTCCAGTCAGCCCTCGCAGCCCACTCCGTGCCCTTCATGCGCCGCACCTTCTCCCTTTCCAGCCGGCCCCGTGCCCTCAAGGTACCTGCCCAGAGCGCGCGGGGCGCGGTGAGGGATCACGCGGACCGGGACCTCCGACCAACTCAACAACTCCGCGGACGCCGCGGTGGACCGGTCCAGGACGATGCGCGGGACGAATGCCTGGCGCTGGGCCAGCGGCAATCTCCGCGGGCTGCGTTCCAGATCCACGCGCAGTGCGCTGTCGCTGGCGGCAGGCTCCGGCCGCTCGTATCGCTCGGTCAGCGGCTCGGTGCGCTGCCGTCGTCGGCGGCGCATGCGATCCAGCATGCCGTGCCGCGCGATCACCCAGAGCCAGGTCCTCTCCGCGGAGCGGCCCTCAAAGCGGGGCCAGGCCGCGCCAAGAGCCTCCAGGAAGGCCTCCCGCACCACGTCCTCCGCGTCCGGGGCGCTGCCCAGCGTGAAGCGGACATATTGGTCGACCGCGTCCGCATGCCGCTCGAATAGGCGCCCCACCCTCCCGTCACAGCATTCGTCGCTCGACGGGTGCGCCGTGCTCCAGCCGCTGAAGTGGGGCGCGTTGGCCCGCGGGAGGGTGCCCGAGGAGCACGCGGTCGATGAGCAGCTTCAGGTGAAGGGGTGGCCATATCGCGGCCACGGCCTCCACGCCCGTGGCCGGCAGGACCAGCGCGTGGTCGGCAGCCTCGGGCGCCAGAGCCACCGGACCGGTTCCCAGGGGCTGCGGCCACCGTCCGGCAAGGCGCTCTCTGC
>JAKAUG010000011.1 GCA_021827805.1 Bacillota bacterium
GGCGCTGCTGCAGCTGGTCACCTGCACGGGCAGCTGGGATCGTGAGCGCCTGGTGGTGACGGCCGCCCTGGTCTCCTCACCCGCGACCCCCCAGGACCAGACGCGGGAGGCTGCCGCGGCCAGGACGCTCGTCGAGGGCTACCTCGCCGACCAGCAAGACGGGGCAAGCGCCGCGGCCGCCGCCCTCTGGTCCACCGCGGCGCTGTCTTCGATGCGCACGGACCTGGGACGGCCCGTGCCCCAGGGTGCCCATGTCGTGGACGCCTGGGTGCTGGGCGGCGGGCGGGTGCGGGTGATGGTGCGGGAGCAGGGACCCACGGGACCGCTCCTGCTGGCCTACACGGTGGGAGGGGCCCCCGGCGACCTCCAACTCACCGCCGCGAGGCAGGTGGGGCCGGCGGTGGTGCAATCGCTCGCGGGACCGCCAGCCAACCTGTCTCCCGACCAGGGGGACGGCGGCACCCTGCGCTGCGGCCCCGACCGCGTCACGTGGTCCGTGGGTCCGGTGGATGTCGTGCGTCAGGACGCCCTGCGCTTTCTGGCCCGTTCAAGCGCGGTGGTCGTGCGAGGCGCCGACGGCCAGCCCCTGCCAGGGGTCATGGTACCCGGCCTGACGATGGGCACCTTTCCCCTGGCCTGCGGGGATCTGACGGGGGAGGGGAGCACCACGCTCGTCCTGGGCACCGTGCTTGATCAGCCCGCGGGGATGCGGGAGTACATGGCCTACCGGCTGTCGGCCACCGGCGCCGTCCTGGTGGCCGACATGTGGGGCAGCGATCTGCGGCTCGTGCCCCCCTCCGAGCCCGGGCCGTGGTCCCTCCTGGTCTCCGGGCCTGGCGGCGTCCAGGACTGGATCTACCAGGGTGGCCGCTACCGCTGGCAGGCCTGAGGGCGGCTGGTGCATGCGTTTCGCCGGGGGCCCGTGCCAACCCAAACGGCGGCCGGGCGGCTCGGATCCAGCCGCGCGCGGTGGCGGGGTCCGCATGAGCCTCGCGGTGCCGGGCACCAAGACTTGGCGGATGACCGACGACACTCGAGCGGACAGAACCTGATGCTCGTCGGGCCGCGGCGTACCGGCAGGACGAGCGTCGCCGAGGCGGCACTGGAGCGGCCGCGGGCCGAACCCGTCCGGCCCGCGGCGCATGCGTCGAGGTGGAACAGGGCAGAGCCGCGGAGCCCCTGGCGAGGGGGCCCGCGGCTCCGCGCGGCCCCGAGAGCGGTGGCCTAAGCCGTGGCCGCCATGGACATCGCCCCGTGCACCAGCAGGTGGCGTGCGATGGCCTCGGCCGCCAGGCGGCCGTCGTGAACGGCCTCCACCACGGTCGCTGGGCCCCGCACCGCATCGCCACCCGCAAAGACGCCGCCGAGGCCGGTCTCCCCGTCCTCGCCCACAGTGCGCACCGTGCCGTCACGGTTGAGGACCAGGAGATCCCGGAGCATCTCGGCGGCGACCTTGTATCCCACCGCCAGGATGACCGCGTCGCAGGGGGACTCGTGCTCGCTGCCCGGCACGGGCTCCGGGCGGCGGCGTCCCGAGGCGTCCGGCTCGCCGAGCCGCATGCGCTGCAGCACAGCCGCCCGCACATGCCCGCGAGCGTCGGCCACAAAGGCCACGGGGTTGACCAGGTAGTCGAACTGGACGCCCTCCGTCAGGGCGTGCTCGATCTCGACCGAGCGGGAGGGGCTCTCCGCCTGGGTGCGGCGGTACACGATGCGCACATCGGTGGCGCCAAGGCGAAGGGCCGTGCGCGCCGCGTCCATGGCGGTGTTGCCCGCGCCGACCACCAGGACGCGCTCGCCGATGGTCGGCGGCGCCATCCCCGTTTCGGGCTCCAGGGCCAGCTTGGCCTGGTGCAGGAAGGCCTGGGCTGTCCAGACCCCGGCGCTGTCCTCCAGGGGCACCCCCAGACCGCGGGCGGTGCAGGCCCCAAGTCCCAGGAAGACCGCGTCATACTCGTTGCGGAGTTGCTCCAGGGACACATCCCGGCCAAGGGCGGTCTCGAAGCGGAACCGCACACCCTCGTCTGTCAGGCGGCGGACCTCGGCCTCCACCGTGCCGGTGGGCAGGACGAACTCGGGGATGCCGTCGCGCAGCAGGCCGCCGGCCTGCGCCTGGGCCTCGAAGACCGTGACCTGCACGCCCCGCCGCGCCAGGAAATCGGCGCAGGTCAGGCCGGCGGGGCCAGCACCGACCACCGCCACGCGCCCTGGCGCCGCTTCGCGGGCCGCCCGGCGCGCGGTGCGCAGGGCCTCGAACTCCTGGCGGTGCTCCAGGGCGTACTCGGCGATGTAGCGCTCGATCGCGCCGATGCGCACGCCCTCGCCGCGCGCGTTCAGGACGCAGGAGCCCTCGCACTGCTTCTCCCAGGCGCAGACGCGGCCCGTGCACGAGGGCAGCGCGTTGTTCTCGTAATCGATCACCGCCGCTTCCAGGACCCGGCCCTCCTGCACGAGGCCGATGAAGGTGGGGATGGGGTTCTCGTTGGGACAGCCCTGGATGCACAGCGGATGCAGGCACTGGATGCAGCGGTCGGCCTCCGCCAGAACCTCGCTGGCGTCGTACCCCAGGAGCACCTCGGCGAAGGACGCGGTGCGTTGCTCGGCCGGCAGGTGCTCCATGGGTGTCATGACCCATTGCTGACTTTCCATATGTGCCAAACCCCCTCAACGGCTCCGGGCGGGATGCCTTTAAGACCACAGACAATGTCAAGCACGGCGGGCCTGGCAGAAAGGGTCAAAGGCACCACGCCCACCGCCCAAGCGGGCCTGGATGGTGTTGGCGGAGCCGCGCCAGGGAGGGCCCACCGGATCCGAGCGGCACCCGCGTCGCGGATGCGCGGCGCACCTCGCGAGGCCTCGGTCCGGGGCCAGCGGGAACCGTCCGGCGGGGGAGCGGGCAAAGGTCGGATCTCGGTACGGCCGGCCGGCTCTGAAAAAGCGGACGATCCGCCGTGCGGCATGGTGCATCCGGGCGGAGGTCGCCCGTCCGGATGCACCGCTCGCCAGATCCCCCGCGGGTGCGGACGGCCCCGGACGGGGGTGCGCAACGCCGCCTCAGGAGGCGCGTTGGCTGCCGCCCGCTGGCAGGAACCGCGCCACCGGCGCGGCCAGCAGCAGGGCCGCCACCACGGCCCAGAGCGCCGCGTGCACGCCCCAGGCCGCCGCGACTGGCCCCAGGGCGAAGGCGGCCAACGCCCCGGCCGCGTTGCCGCTGCCGATGGCCAGGCCGCTCGCCATCGAGCGGTGCGTGGGGAAGAGGTCATGGCTGACCAGCATCGTGACCGGCATGGTGGAAAAGAGCGCGATGCCCGTGGCCCCCATCGTGACCCAGCTCCAGAGGCCGTGGGCGCCGATGAAGGCCGCGAGCAGGATGGCGCTGAGGATCGCGCTGCCGGAGAGGAGGGCGCGCCGCCCCGCCCGGTCGGCCAGCCACCCCCCGGCCAGGTTGCCCACGATCCCCACCACCAGGAGCACCGACAGCAGGGAGGCGCCACCCACCAGCGAGCCGCCGCGGCCCTTCCAGAAGATGGGGACGAAGGTGAGGAGCCCGAACGAGCCCGTGGCCCTCAGCCCGGCGTAGGCCACCAGCAGCGCCGTGCGGCCACCCTTGCCCGCAAAGGGCGAGGGCCCATCGCCGACGGCCGGGGACCTGGCCTGCACCGGGGTGGTGCGCGCCAGGATGGGCAGGGTCACAAGGGCGGGCACCAGGGCCAGCGTCAGGGCGCCAAGACCCCTCCAGGCCACCAGGGCGCTCATGATCAGGGGACCAAGCCCGCGGCCCAGTTCACCGGCCACCAGGAAGGCCGAGGTGCCGAGTCCCCGCCGGCGCCGCGTCAGGGCGGAGGCCGCCGCCAGCGCCTGGGGGTGGAAGAGGGTGTTCCCGATCCCCGTCAGCAGCAGCACCGCCAGCAGGGCGAGGTAGCTCGGGGCCAGGCCCACGGCGCTGGCGCCCACAGCCGCGAGTCCCAGGCCCACCCACGGGAAGAGGCGGCCGCCCAGACGGTCCGCCCAGAGGCCCACGAGCGGCTGGAACATCGCGGTGACCCCCTGCAGGGCGAGGACCAGGGTCCCGGCCAGGGCCACCGGGAAGTGGTGTGTGAGCATGAGAACAGGCAGGAGCGCCGGGACATAGTTGACGTAGGCGTCGTTGAGAAAGTGCGCCCAGGCCAGGACGCCGAAGGCCATTTGGGGCGAGGTGGCCGCTGGTTCCCGCCGCGCCGTGCCGGCCATCTCCATGCCCGATCCTCCGCCGGCTGCTGGTTGCGGCCGCAGCCCACTGTACCAGAGCCGCGCGCACCAGGGGCGCGGTGGCGCCGGAGCCGCCAGACGCTTGGTTGACCCGGCCTGTCGCCTTTTCTAGACTGGCTGAGGAGTGGTCCGGCACGGGATCCACACCCGTGACCGAACTCGCGGCGCAGGTCCCCGGCTTTGGCCGTGGGGAGGTTCAGCGAGCGACTCCGGCAGGAGGTGGCCGCATGAGGTACCGGCGTCTTGGTCGCAGCGCGCTGGTGGTCTCCGCCCTGGGGCTTGGCTGCATGGGCATGTCCGACTTCTACGGCGGGCGTGACGACCAGGAGTCGCTGGCCACGATCCATGCCGCGCTGGATGCGGGCGTGACGCTCCTGGACACCGCGGACATGTATGGGGTGGGCCGCAACGAGGAGCTGGTGGGGCAGGCCCTGCGTGGACACCGCCACCAGGTGGTGCTCGCCACCAAGTTCGGCAACGTGCGCGGTCCCGACGGCGCCTTCCTCGGCGTGCGCGGGGACGCCGCCTACGTCCGTCAGGCCTGCGAGGCCAGCCTGCGGCGGCTCGGGGTGGACAGCATCGACCTGTACTACCAGCATCGGGTGGATCCCCGGGTGCCGATCGAGGAAACCGTGGGTGCCATGGCGGATCTGGTGCGCGCCGGCAAGGTACGGCACATCGGGCTCTCCGAGGCGGCCCCAGACACGATCCGCCGGGCCCACGCCGTGCACCCCATCACCGCGCTGCAGTCGGAGTACTCGCTCTGGACCCGCGACCCGGAACAGGATGTGCTCGCGACCTGTCGAGAGCTCGGGATCGGCTTTGTGGCCTACAGCCCGCTGGGGCGCGGGTTCCTGACCGGGCGCATCGCCTCCGCCTCCGACCTGGAACCGGGGGACACGCGCCAGACGCACCCGCGCTTCCAGGGCGACAACCTCAGCGCCAACCTGCGTCTGGTCGAGGGCGTGCGGGCCCTCGCCGCCGCCAGGGGCTGCAGCGCCGCGCAGCTGGCCCTGGCCTGGGTTCTCGAACGGGGCGAAGACGTGGTCCCCATCCCCGGGACCAAGCGGCGCGCCTACCTGCGGGAGAACCTTGCCGCACTCGAGGTCGAGCTCAGCCCTGAGGACATGGCACAACTGGAGCGCATCGCCCCCCCTGGTGCCGCCCAGGGCGCCCGCTATCCGGAGCGGGCCCTGCGGGGGGTGCACCTCTAGAGTCCCTTGGCCCAGCCAGGCCATCCCACGCCGTCAGGAACCGGCCACCGCGGCGGCCAGACCTGCCCGGGGCTTCAGCTGGCCCCATCCTC
>JAKAUG010000141.1 GCA_021827805.1 Bacillota bacterium
CGACGCCGGTGCCGCGCTCAGTCCCACCGAGGACCAGGGAAGCTCGGCCAGCACCGCCCAGCCGGAGAGCTTTCCGCCGGACTTTTGTTCGACGGCCTTGAATTGGGTGTTGGACTTCCAGCTGAAATTGAATGGGCTGGCGCTGATGCCCGTACCGGAGGAGTTGTTCCAGCCGCCCAGCGGGTTGAACAGCACCTGATAGGTGTCCGGCATGCGTATGCTCGCGCGGTCGTTGGTCGGGGCCAGCCAGAACTCCATGTCGTCTCCGGTCCAGGTGGACGCCCCGGCCCCGGTGGCGGTGGCGCTGATGGTGGGCGTCTGGATCTGGGCGCAATAGATGAGGTCCGAGGCCGTGGCGGCGACCCAGAAGGTGGTGGCCTCCGTGTAGCCGCCAGCGGTCACCTTGGTGGCGAAGCTGCCCTTGCCGCCCGAGGGCAGGCCGAGCGCGCTGCAATCCCCATTGAACGACGAGATGGTGGGGGTGGTGCTGACGGTTGCCAGGGTCAGAACCGGGACACCAGGAGCGACTGTCGTTGCCTCGGACGCCGACGCGGTTGTGGTCGTTGTGGTGGCCGTTGTGGCAGCGGGCGCCTTGCCCGACAGGGGCTTCGCCGCCGACTGTCCTGGGGGCGCGCTCAGCGAGGGGGTGCTGGGGACGGCCTTGGTCACAAGCCAGGCGCGCGCAAAGGCCACGGCACCCTGCTTGAGGGGTGGCTGCAAGTCCACGCGGAAGTCCGCGCTGCCGTTCTCCTTGCCGATCCCGTTGCCGCCACTCTGAAAGGCAATGCCCGAGAAGTTGAACGAAACGGTGTACCACTTATCCGTCCCGGTGCTGAGGTAGGCCTCCGGCGCGGCGTCATAGGCTCCATTCACGGGGCCGGATGGATTGTTGCCGCTGAAGTCGGCGGAGAAGACCTGCCCCGCCAGGGCGTCGTACACCTCCATGCAGAGTTCCACGTTCTGCACGCTCGCCGGGACGGCGCCGTTCGCCGAGAAGTAGAGCTCACCCCAGTTGAACGGGCCGTTGGTGCCCTTGCCCGCCAGTGGCTCCACTGCGGTCTGGCCGTCAATGGGGGTGATGGTGAAGGGCCCATCGGAGCCCGCGGCGTCCTCATTGATGATCTGCAGGCCCGCGTAGGAACTATCCACGGTCGGCTTGCCCGGATTGTTCAGCACGACCGTCAGCTTGGGATCGGTGGGCGCCGTGGAGCAGAGATTGCTGGCACCCGGCGCCAGGGGTGCCAGGGACGAGGCGGAACTGGTGGTACCTGATGTCCCGGGGCTACCCCTGGCACCCGAAGTGGTGGCGGTCCGTGCCGGTTGCGCCGCCCCTCCGCACGCGGTCAGCATTGCCGCCGTCAGGAGCCCACCCGCGAGACCGAGCCACGTCCGCTTCGCTCGCACTGCACATTCTCCTCACCGCGGGGCGTTCGCACCCAATCGCAGTAGCGCGGCGCGAGGCTTTCTTCGTACCTTTCGGGGGGTCTCCTGCCGTGTTCCGCATGGTTGAGACCCTCCGAAGGGGCGGGACGAAGCCCAGCGCTTTTGTGGTGTGGCCTACCATCTCCGGCTCATCCGGCTGTGCGTGGCTCGAGAGAGAACGGTCTGGCCAGCCGTGCGCGGTTGGCGGCGGCGCGGGTGCCCCGCCCCCGCTTCGCTCCTCAGTGGGTGGGGGTGTGGCGGCGAGGCGCGACACCGGGCGTGACCCGGTAATCGCCCTGGCCGGGTGTGCGAGCCGCCCGGCCCGCGGCTGTGCAGCCGCTGCTGGTGGCGCCACCGCCGCTGCGCCTTCGCCGGGCCAAACACCGCCTGTACAGCCGAGCGCAGAATGAGGTGAGCACCTCGATCGTGGGCGGCGAGCGCAGGCGCGACATCTTCGGCACGCAGGCGCATCAGCCGATCCCGCCGCTCCACGGGCACGATGGCGACGGCGGGATCCGCGAGGAGCCGCATGCGCTTGGGCGGTGACCGTTGAGCCCAGGCACCAGCCCACCGCCGTTACCGGCACCACGGATCAGCCGTTGCGGGGAAGATCCCTGCTCAACAGTTGGAATCGTGTGGGTCTCGCCGCCCTGAGCGGGCTGTGCCATCGCGCGCGCTCGGCCGAGGCTGGCCGGTCGCGACCTGTCCGTTGACGACAGGCGGCACGAAACCTGTATACTGTGTCCCAAGGCGCCCAGGATGGGGCAGAGTAGTGCGCGGACGACCTCCAGAGAGCCGGGTGGGGTGGGAACCCGGCGGTGCGCGCGTACGAATACACCCCTGAGGCCCCCTCCGGAACATGGCCCCTATGGCCGCCAGTAGGGAGGGACGGATCCCCCCGTTACGGGGACCCCGGCGAGCGTCCGGGGGAGAGATGACCGCGCGCCACCTGCGTGCGGTCGACTAGGGTGGTACCGCGGAGACCTCCGCCCCTACACGGGGAGTGGGAGGTCCCTTTTTTTTCGGCGGCAGTGGAGAGGGAGGGTGGCTACCGTGATCGTGGTCATGCGCGCAGGCGCCACGGAGGATCAGATCGCGCGTGTGTCCCAGAGGTTGCGCGACCTGGGGTTTGGCGTCCACCTGAGCCGTGGCGCCGAGCGCACGGTGATCGGGGCCATCGGAGACAAGGCGGTGCTGACGGGCGTGGATCTGGAGGCGATGCAGGGGGTGGAGCGGGTGGTGCCCATCCGCCAGCCGTTCAAGCTGGTCAGCCGCGAGTTCCGCACCGAGGCGACGGTCGTGGACGTGGGCGGGGTGTTGGTGGGTGGCCCCCAGATCGTGGTGATGGCGGGGCCGTGCTCCATCGAGTCCTACGAGCAGCTGCTCGAGACGGCGCGCGCTGTTCAGGCCGCGGGCGCACGCATCCTGCGCGGCGGTGCCTACAAGCCCCGCACCTCGCCCTACGGCTTTCGGGGCCTGGGGGAGGAGGGCCTGCGCCTTCTGGCCGCCGTACGCCAGCAGACCGGGATGCCGGTCATCACTGAGGTCATGCGTCCGGATCAGGTGGAACTGGTGGCATCCTACGCCGACTGCCTGCAGATCGGCACGCGCAACATGCAGAACTTCGAACTGCTGCGCGAAGCGGCCCAGAGCACCAAACCCGTGATGCTCAAGCGGGGGATGTCCGCCCTGGTGCAGGAGTGGCTGATGGCCGCCGAGTACCTGCTCGCGGGCGGAAACCACCAGGTGATCCTCTGCGAGCGCGGGATCCGCACCTTCGAGACCGGAACGCGGTTCACGATGGACCTCAACGCCGTTCCCCTGGCCAAGGAGCTCAGCCACCTGCCGGTGGTGGTCGATCCGAGCCACGGGACCGGCAAGGCGTCTCTGGTGGCCCCCCTCGCCCGGGCAGGCATCGCGGTGGGTGCCGACGGCCTGATCGTCGAAGCGCACCCCGACCCGGCCGAGGCGCTCTCGGACGCCGCACAGACCCTCTCTCTGGAGGAGTTCGCCGCCATGATGCATCAGGTGCGCAGCATCGCCGAGGCGGTGGGTCGCTCCGCGTAGGCCGGGCCCGCAGGGGGGGCGTTGGGGTGCAGACGCTGCGGAGAGCCGCCATCCTGGGGGTCGGGCTGATCGGAGGATCGCTCGGCTTGCGCTGGCGGCAGCAGGGGGTGGTTGATCGGGTTGTCGGTTTCGGTCGTACCCGCGCCCATCTGGAGCGGGCCGTCGAGTTGGGGGCGGTGGACGAGATTGCCGCCGATCTGCCAGAGGCTCTGCGCGGCGCCGACCTGGTTGTGCTGGCCGCCCCGGTGGGCACCTGCCTCCAGCTCGGCCCGCGGGTGGCCGCCCTCGCCGATCCGGCGTCCCTGATCACCGATGTCGGTTCCACCAAGAAGGCCCTGGCGCTGATCATGGCCGAGGCCCTCAAGGCCCGCGGCCAAGGGGCGCCCCATTTCATCGGGGGCCATCCCATGGCGGGAGCGGAGCGCGCCGGGGTGGAGGCCGCGGACCCCCTCCTCTTTGAGCAGGCGGTGTGGGCACTCTGCCCTGCGGCTGGCACCCCGGAGGACGTGCTCGGGCGCATGGTCGCTCTGGTCGAGGCCACAGGGGCGCACCCGCTGCTGCTGGACCCGGAGCAGCACGACCGCCGAGTCGCGGCCGTCAGCCACCTCCCGCAGCTGGCCGCCGTGGCTCTGGCCGAGGCCGCCGGGCTTGCTGCCCAGGAGGATCCGGAGCTGTTGGCCATGGCGGGCGGGGGCTTTCGCGACACCACACGCATCGCGCAGAGTCCGGCCTCGATGTGGCTGGATGTGCTGGCCACCAACCGCGAGGCCGTGCTGGAGCAGATGGATGCACTGGCCGCCCTGCTGGATCACATGCGCGCGGCGCTGGCTGACGAAGACCAGGATGCCATCCGGGAGCACTTCGCCCGGGCCGCGGCGGTGCGGCAGCGGGTCCCTGCCCGGCAGAAGGGTCTGCTGCCGCGCTACCATGACCTTGTGCTCTATGTTCCGGACCGCCCCGGGGTGATCGGGGCGCTCTGCCTGGCCCTGGGGGAGCGCCAGATCAACGTTCAGGACATCGAGATCCTGCGGCTGCGGGAGGGCGAGGGCGGAACCCTGCGTCTGGGGTTCGCCCGGGACGACCTGGCCCAGGCTGCCCTGGGCGTGCTGACGGATCTGGGGTACCGCGCACAGCAGCGATAGGGGGCGAGCGGGTGGCGGGCATGTATGAGGAACTGGCAGAGATCTATGAGAGGGCGGGCTTCACCCGCTTCAGCCGGGAGATGGCGCCGCGCCTGCTGGCCCTGATCGGGCGGTTTGGCAACGGGGGGCGGCGCGTCTGCGACCTGGCCTGCGGCACTGGGGATGTGGCCGTCTTCCTGGCGCAGCACGGCATGGAGGTGACCGGGATCGACCTGTCGGCACGCATGTTGGCGCAGGCGCGTGGCAAGGGTCGGGCCGCGGGGGTCGAGGTGCAGTGGCTGCAGGCCGATGCCCGGGACTTCGTCCTCGGCCGGCCAGCGGATGCGGTGACCTGCGTGTACGACGCCCTGAACTACCTGCTCACGCCCCAGGAACTGGCCGCCGCTCTGCGCGCGGCGCACGACTGCCTGGTGCCCGGGGGCATCTTCGTCTTCGACATGAACACGCGCGCGGGCCTGGCGGAGGAGTGGGGCACGGGCGAGCGCATCGAAGAACCGGCCGAGGATCTCCTGGTGACCTGGCAGACCAGCTTTGACCACGAGACCGACGTCAACACCCTGATCCTCAACGCCTTTGTGCAGGGGACAAGCGGGCTCTATCGCCGGATTCGGGAGGTCCACCGCGAGCGTGGGTACCCCGTGGCCCAGGTGCGGGGTCTGCTCGGGGAGGCCGGTTTCACGGTGGTGGCGCTGGGCGATCTGGACCTGGAGCCCCTGCGGGGAGACAGCGAGCGCTTCCTCTGCGTGGCGCGGCGGACCTGAGAAGCCGGAACCACGTGGGACGCGTTGACTAGGCGCCTGTCTCGCCGGAGGGCGGAGGCAGAAGGCCCCAGGCCCGAAGCCGCCCGGAGGCCAGGGCCGCGGCGAGGTCCGCCGGCAGCACGGGCACCCCCCCGAGCTCCCCGACGGGGAAC
>JAKAUG010000188.1 GCA_021827805.1 Bacillota bacterium
GGCCGCCGAGGACCCGCAGCAGCGTCGTCTTGCCGGCGCCGTTGGCGCCCACAAGACCCACCAGTTCGCCGCGGCCGAGACCCAGGGAGACGCCATCCAGGCGTGGCCGGCCGCGCGAGCCGGGAACCGCCAGCCCATGCGCCTGCAGAAGCGGTGCCTGGGCGGACCTCATGCCCCACCGCCCGCCGTTCGGCCGAGCAGATACAGGAAGAACGGGACCCCAAGGATCGCCGTGACCACCCCCAGGTTCAGCTCCGCGGGCCGCACCACGACGCGCGCGACCAGGTCGGCCAGCACCACGAACGTGGCACCCCCCAGCACCGAGGCCGGCAACAGCCGCCGGTGGTCGGCGCCCACCAGCAGGCGCAGGATGTGGGGCACCATCAGCCCCACGAAGGACACAACGCCGGACATGGCCACCGCGGCACCCGTCATCAGGGCGGCCAGCACCAGGAGAATCTGGCGGCTGCGTTCCACGGCGACGCCCAGGGCGGCCGCGCCGTCCTCGCCCGTGGCGAGGAGGTTCAGGTCGCGCGCATAGCGGAGCATGCCCAGGGCGCCAAAGGCCACCAGTGGCGCGAGGACCGCGTCCTGGCGCCAGAGGGCGCCGTCCAGGCTGCCGAAGAGCCAGCCGAACATGGACGAGACGTCCGCCGTCCCCATGTGCAGCGTGAGGACGAGGGTGGTCCCCGCCCCGAAGAGGGCGGAGACGGCCACCCCGGCCAGGATCAGCGTCAGCACCGAGGTGCGGCCCTGACGGAGTGCCATGGCATAGACGAGCGCCGAGGCCACCAGCGCGCCGCAGAAGGCCCAGAAGGGGAGGACCCACAGGCTGGCGGTCGCGGCGCCGGCGGCGATGGCCACAACGGCGGCAAAGCCCGCCCCCGCGGAGACGCCGAGCAGGCCGGGGTCTGCCAGCGGGTTGCGCAGCAGCCCCTGCAGGACGGCGCCGGCCAGAGCCAGCGCGGCACCCACCAGCGCCCCGAGGACGACCCGCGGGAGGCGGATGGCCCAGACGATGATGTGCGTCTCCTGCGACACGGGGAGGCCGAACAGGGCGGCCAACACCCTGCCCGGCGCCAGGGGCACCGTGCCGGCGACCGTCCCCAGCAGGACGGTCAGCAAGAACAGCGCGGACAACCCCACCAGAATCCCCGCCGCGGTGCCTCGGTCGGCGCGCGCCCCCCTCGGGGCGCCTCCTGGCCTGGCGGCCGTGGCCCATGACATGCGGCTCGCCCCCTCTGCACCGAAGGGAACGGCGCCCGTGCGTCGCAGGCAGGTCTCCTGGCTCTCCCCGTGGGCTGGGACACGCCCCCTTCCCGCCCGGTGGCAGTGGAGGCGCTTTTCAGGAGCTGGGGAGCACAGTGGCGGGACCGCGCCGGCCCGGCCGCCCTGGGGCGGCACCCCGGACTTCCCTATTCTCCCTCGACCGATCCCCGGCCGCGGGCACCTGCGACACGTGCACTTGCACGAGGCATGCTAGCACGGGGGCCGGGCCGGAACAACGGCCACGCGGTCCGGCCTCATGCGGGTGCGGATCCGGCGGGCAGGTCGGGGAACTTGGGGTCCAGGGCCTCCAGGGTGGCGACCACCCGCCGCGCCACCAGGAGGTTGCGGTACCATTTGTGGTCCGCGGGCACCACGGTCCACGGCGCCCAGGGCGTGGAGCACTCGCGCAGGGCGTCGGCGTAGGCCTCCTGATAGGCGTCCCAGTGCTCCCGCTCCTTGAGATCAGATGGGGAGAACTTCCAGTGCCGGCGTGGGTCCTGGAGCCGCCGCTCGAACCGCCGGTGCTGCTCCCGGCGGCTGATGTGCAGGAAGAACTTGAGGATCGTGACGCCGGAATCCGTCAGCCCGCGCTCAAAGGCGTTGATATCCTCGTACCGCCGGCGCCAGACGGGCTCAGCCACCAGGCCGTGCACGCGTACCACCAGCACGTCCTCGTAGTGGCTGCGGTTGAAGACACTGATCCAGCCCCGGGCCGGCACAGCCTGGTGCACACGCCAGAGGAAGTCGTGAGCGGCCTCCTCGGCGGAGGGCTCCTTGAAGGAGTGCACCTGGATCCCCTGGGGGTTCACCCCAGAGAAGACATGGCGCACGGTGCCGTCCTTGCCCGAGGCGTCCATGCCCTGCAGGACCACGAGCAGCGCGAAGCGTCGGTCGGCCCAGAGCCGCTCCTGCAGGTGCCCCAGGCGCCTGCGCAGGCCCTTCAGTTCCCTGACGCCGTCCTCCTTGCCCGCGGGGTCGGCACTCGACGGGTCCGGCCAGTCCGGTGTGAGCATGCGCGCGTCTCCCCTCCGGCGGTGGGACGCATCCGGGCCGAGACGGCCGGATGCGCACCCCGTCCTGAGGATGTAGGCTACGCCAGAGGGGGCAAGGTTCCTCGCGCCGGCCCCTCTGAGGGGGGACGCGGAATGGCGCGCTGGCGCGGGGTGCTGCTGGATGTGGGCGGGGTCCTGCGGGTGGGCGCGCGCGTGGTGCCCGGCGCGGCCGAGGTCCTGGAGGAGTTGCGCCGGCGGGGCGTGCCCTTTGCCCTGCTCTCGAACACCAGCAGCACGAACCGGCGGCTGCTGGCGGCCGAACTCCGGGAACTCGGCCTGGGGGTGAACGCCCCCGAATTGCTCACGGCGACCACGGCCACCGCCGCCCACCTGCGTCGGCTGGGCGGCACAAGCCTCTTCCTCGTGCGGCCCCAGGTGCGCGAGGACCTCGAGGGCCTGCCGGAGGACGAGCGGTCCCCGGACCACGTCGTGGTCGGCGACTCGGAGCAGGCCTTCACGCGCGAGGGCATGAACCGGGCCTTTGCCGCCCTGCGCGCTGGCGCCGACCTGATCGCGATGGCCCGCAACCGCTGGTTCGCCACGCCCCAGGGCCCAGCGGTGGACATCGGCGCGGTGGTGGCGGGTCTGGAGTATGCCGCCCAGGTTCAGGCCACGCTGGTGGGCAAGCCGGCGGCGGCCTTCTTCGCCCAGGGGGTCGCGCTGCTCGGCCTGCGGCCGGAAGAGGTGGTCGTGGTCGGCGACGATCCCGAGGCGGACGTGCAGGGTGCGCAGGACGCGGGTCTCGGGGCCGTGCTTGTCGGTGAGGCCCGCGGCCGCCAGCATCCGGACGCGATCGTGCCGAGCATCGCCGGGTTGCCAGCGCTCCTTGGCGGTGCGGATGGGGGGTGAGGTTCATGCCGGAGACGCCGATGGACCCCAGGGTATGCGTGGGGCACGTGCACCTCAAGGTCTCGGACCTGGAGCGCGCCGTCCGCTTCTATACGGAGGCGCTGGGTCTGGAAGTGACCCAGCGCTTCGGGGCGCAGGCCGCGTTTCTGTCGGCGGGTGGCTACCACCACCACCTCGGGTTGAACACGTGGGAATCCCGCGGGGCCGGCCCTCCGCCGCCCCGGAGCACCGGGCTCTACCACTTCGCGCTGTTGTATCCGGACGTGCCGGCCCTGGGACGGGCGCTGGCGCGACTTCTGCGGCACGGGGTGGCGCTCGACGGGGCCGCGGACCACGGGGTGAGCCTGGCCCTGTATCTGCACGACCCGGACGGCAACGGCGTCGAGCTTTACACCGACCGGCCCGCCGAGGCCTGGCCGCGCGATGCCCAGGGTCATCTGGCCATGGTGACCGAACCTCTGGACCTCCAGGACCTGCTGTCCGCTGCCGGCCCGGCCGGTCCCTAGGTACCTCAGGTGGCGCTGTCGTTGGTGCCCACGAGGTCGGCGGTGGTGAGCAGCGGGCCCTGCCAGTTCGTGAACACCGCTTGGCCATGTGTCGTGGCGTCATGCGAGGTCCCCGCCACACCCACCAGGAACTGGCTGCTGAGCATGATGTTGCCGCTCCCCGAGGCACCCGTCTGCCCGTTCCACGTCCTGCCGTCGGTCGAGTACCAGGCCAGGTAGGTGGTGGCCATCTTCTGCAGCCTCAGCCAGATGGGCGCCACACCGCCGTTGCTCTGGCTGAGCACCGCGTCGTTGCCGGTCTCGTTGGCCCCGTCCGTCTCCCGATACTGCAGTTTCACGCCGTTGCCATCGGTGACCACGAGGAAGACGTCCGCGCTGGAATCCGTGGTGCTGCTGCGCAGCATGATGCCCGCCTTGGACCAGCCGGTGTCGTTGCTCGTACCCTTCAGCGACGCGACCCGAACCACCCAAATCCCGTCCCCCGGGGCCTGGGTGTATACGTACGTGCAGGTGTCCTGTGTGCCCCAGCAGTCGTTGCCGCGCGTTGTCATCGTCAACGTGCCGCCCTGGTAGCGCACCAGCGAGCGACCTGTGCCCTGCGTGATGCCCGCCCAGGCCGGGGAGCTGCTCGGGGTCGGCCCCGAGTTCTTCGTCTGCCCCGTCGGGGATCCGGCGGCCCCGCACGCAGCCAGCACGGAGGCCCCCGCGGCCGCCGCCGCACACCCCAGGAGGCGGATGGCATCCCTGCGACCCACCTTGTGAAGCCCAACAGAGTTGCCCGCCAATGGACACACCTCCCCGCGGCGCGATGGGTTCGCTGTGCTTTGTGCCATTTCCTCTTTATGGAGGCTTGTGCGTGCAGGCCTGGCCCGGGGTTCCCGCGCACCAGACGCGGGGCGCGTGGGCGGGCCGGGGTCGCGCGCTGGGCGGGGAGGAGGGGGGGCCCCGCCCGCTCGCCCGCCCCCTGTGACGGTGAAGCGCGCGCGGGAGGGACGGGTCCGTGGGCGGGCGAGCAGAGGGCCTCCCCCGGGCGACGGCGGCTCCAGGGGAGTCCTTTCCGCACGCGGGCGCGGCCGTGTCCGCTGCGGCGGCGGCGGTGGGACCAGCCAGTACCGACAACGTCTGAGCTGTTGGGGTGCAAGCGCGGGCTTCGGCTCGGTGCGGCCGCTGCGGGCGGTGGCGGATTGTGCGGTGAGGAAGGCGGACCGGATGGCCCTTTGATCTGCCCCGGGGTTGCGTGCTGGGCCGCGCGGGTCAGCGCGTCAGACCCGGTTGCCCTTCACCGCCCGGCCATGTAGCCTAGGGCCGAAACGGATGGCCCACAAGGCCGGGTCAGCGCGGGGTTCTTGGTCGGCCACCAGCCCTGGTCTGGCGCGGGAGGCCGGCCAGGGCGCCATATTGTCAGGGGGTTGCGGATGGAAGCCGCCGTGGCGCCGTCAGGGCGCATCCTGGATGCTGGGACCAGGTCCCGCCTCCTCACGTTCACGCTGTTGGCGACGGTCTTTGACGGCGCGGAACTGACGCTGCTCTCGTACTTCTTCCCTGACCTGGCGCGCAACTTCCATGTGGGCGTGCCCGCGATCGTGGCCATCAACACCGTGCAGGGCCTGGCCTCCCTCGTCGGTGGGCTGCTGTTCGGGCCCATCGGCGACCGGTTCGGCAGGCGGGTCACCATGCTGTGCACGGTGTTCCTGTATGGCGCGGCGACCCTGGCCGGGGCCTTTACCCACGGGCTGGCCATGTTCACCGCGACCCGCGTCGTCGCGGGGCTCGGAATCGGCGGGGAGTTCGGCGCGGCCTTCGCCATTTTCAACGAACTCTGGAAGAGCCGGGGACGCGGCCTTCTGGGCGCTCTGGTG
>JAKAUG010000124.1 GCA_021827805.1 Bacillota bacterium
AGCGCGATGGGCCTCAACCTCAGTCATACGGTGGCCGCAACCTCGGGAGACATCTGGTGGTGGGTGCTCGGCATCGCGGCCGTCGTCGCCCTTGTGTGGTGGTGGTCCGCGGCCAGTACCAACGCCCGCCGCGCCAGCGCCGGTCCGGACGACGCCGCGGACGCCACGCCGAACTCGGGCAATGGCCCCGCTGAGGGAGATCACCAGGGCGGCAACGGGTGAGCCGAGAGGGTGCGGACGCCCGCGAGACGTCCGCACCCCGGCTCTCCTAGAGCAGGCGGATGCTCCCGTTGGTGGTACGCAGATCCAGCGTCAGACGACGGTCGGACTCTTCCCAGTCCGGGGAGCGCCACGAGAGTTCGAGCCGCCCGATGCCGCGTGGCCGCGGCACGTCGGGACCAAGCCCCAGGGGCTCCAGGCGCCCGTTGCTCGTGCTGGCCTCCACCTCGACGGCCACCCCCGCCGGCAGACGGATCTCGATGGACCCGTTGCTCGTGGTGGCGCGAACCTCGCAGGGCGCCCCCGCCTCCACGGCGGGCGCCAACTCGATCGAGCCGTTGCTCGTGCGCAGCTCAAGATGCCCACCCAATCCGTGGGCCTCGATCGAGCCGTTTGTGGTGAACACCTCGACGTCCTCGCCCCGGACCTCGGCCAGACGGACGCGGCCGTTGGAGGTCTCCACCCGCAGCCCCTGCAGCCAGAGCGAGGAGATCTCCACCGCTCCGTTGCTGGTGCGCGCCACACCCCCCCAGCGCGCCTCCCGCGGCAGTCGCGCCTCAACGGCCAGAGCACTGGGCCAGGCCACGGTGCCGGATTGCCGGCGCACCAAGACCTGCCGGCCCTGGACCTCCGCCCGGATCGAGTCCGCCACCCGCCGGGCCTCCGCCTCCGAGGGCGCGTGCACCGTCTTGCGCAGGAACAGCAGCGCGTCCGCTCCGTCGGCGCCGCTCAGGGACAGGCCCCCGTTCCAGCCCTCCACATCCAGACCGGCCGGACCCTCGGCTCCCCCCTCCAGGGTCCCCTGGGCACCGTCCTCAAAGCGGAAGCCGGGTCCAAGCGTGCCCCATCCCGCCCGCACCGCGCGCTCCATGATGTCCGGAATGTTGGCCACCGCTCGGCTCACGCCGTCGCCGATCAGTTCCGCCGCGCGCACCGTCCGCTCCCCGGCCCGGGCCACCACCTCGTCCGCGTGCCGCGCCCAGTACTCCGCGGCCATCCGGCTGCGCCGCGCGGCTCCCCGCGCCGCCTGTTCCATCCAGTCCGTTGGGCGCGCCGTCCCTCCGCTGGGCGCGCGGTCTCCCAGAGCCCGCAAGAGATCCGCGGCCTCCGCGGCCGTGATCTTGCCGCTCTCGAGCAGACGCAGCACGGCCATGCGTTCATCGCTGTCGTCCTCGGCCATGATCCCCCGCCCCCTTCCCATCATCCCTGGACCAGTCGGTCCGCCGCCTCTGTGGCCGTGATCTCCCCACGCTCCAGGGCCGCCAGCACCTCCAGGCGGCGCCGCAGGGTCGCCGCCGCCGCTTCGCCCGCATCCTCGCCAAGCCCCAGGCGGTCGAGAACGGCATCCAGCCGGGCTCGCACCGTGGGGTACGAGAGTCCCAGCACCCGCTCCACCTCGCGCAGGTTGCCCCGCGCCCGCAGAAAGAGCTCCAGAAAGGTCTGCTCCGCGGGATCCAACGCCGCATAGCGGGAAGGCGGGAACTGACCCTCGACGGAGGTGGCGCACTGCGGACACTGGAGACGGCGCACCTCCAGCGGCCCACCGCACGAGGGGCAGCGGGCCACGGGCCTGGCCAGCATCACGACCCCTCCTTCATCATCGACGCTATGCTCGTCGTTAGCGAATGTCAACTCAGACCTTGCCAATGATGATATGCCGTCACGCATCATGACGTTCTGGCGCGGTGGCCTCGGAGGACGCCAGATAGGCCAGCAGGTCCTCGGCGGCTTGCCGGTTCATGCCCGGCACGCGGGCCAGGGCCTCGGCGCCCGCCTCACGGATGGCCGCCAGCGAGGGATAGGCGGACAACAGGGCCTTGCGCCGCTTGGGCCCGATGTGCGGCGCCTCCTCGAGCAGCGAGCGGACGGAGGCGCGGCCCCTGAGGTTCCGGTGGTAACCCAACCCGAAGCGGTGGGCCTCGTCGCGCACGCGCTGCAGGAGGTGCAGGGCGGGGGATTCCCGGGGCAGCACGATCGGTTCCGGGGAGCCCTCGCAGTAGATCCACTCCTGCTCCTTGGCCAGCCCGAAGGTCGGGATGCCCCCGAGGCCGAGTTCGCGCATCGCCGTGCGCGCGCTCGAGAGCTGCCCACGCCCTCCGTCGATGATCACCAGGTCTGGCAGGTGGGCAAAGCCTTCAGCGCCGGCCGGCACCGCCCCGTCGGCGTTCTGGGACGCCAGCGCGGCACGCTCGGCCTGGGCCCGGGCGAAGCGGCGCCCGAGCACCTCCCGCATGGTGGCGAAGTCATCAGCGCCCTGGACGGTGCGCACGCGGAACTTGCGGTACTGGGATTTGTCCGGCCGGCCGGATGTGAACACGACCATGGCGCTCACCGCGTTGGTCCCCTGCAGATTGGAGTTGTCGTAGCACTCGATGCGCTGGGGCGGCGCCGCGAGGCGCAGGGCGCCCGCCAGCTCCTCCAGGGCCTGGGCAATCGCCTGCTGGCTACGCTCGCGCCGCCACTGCTCGGCACCGAGGTGCTCCGCCGCGTTGCGCCGCACCATCTCCACCTGCTCACGCTTGGGGCCACGCCTGGGCACCGCCAGGGCCACCGCGCCCCCGCGGCGGGTCCGCAGCATGGCGCGCACGATCTCCGGGTTGGGGACCTCGCCGCTGAGCAGAAGCTCGCGAGGCACCGGCATGCCCTCGCCGTAGAACTGGCCGATGAAGGACTCCAGGACCTGTCCGTCGTCGGCGCCCTCCGTCCCCATGAGCACGAAGCCGTCATGGCCCGCCAGCTTACCCTCGCGAAAATGGAAGACCTCGACGGCGGCCTCGTCCTCCCCGCGGGCCACCGCGAGCACATCGCGATCCTCCCGGCTCTCCAGGTGAACCTTCTGCTTGGCCAGCACCGCATCCAGCGCCGCCAGGCGGTCCCGCAGCTGGGCCGCCTCCTCGAAGCGCAGGTCCTCCGCCGCCTCATGCATGCGCTCGCGGAGTCGGCTGAGCACACCTTCGCCGCGGCCGTCCAGGAACTGCTCCAGATCGCCGATCATCCGCCGGTACTCCTCGGCGCTCGTCGCCGCGATGCACGGCGCAAGACAGCGGTGGATGTGGTGGTACAGACACGGCTGGGGCTGGGCGAGCCGGCGGTCGGAGCACGTCCGGTAGGGAAAGGCGCGACGCAGCACGTCCATCGTCTCCCGCACGGCGGAGGCGTGCGGGTAGGGTCCGAAGTAGCGGGCGCCGTCGTCCTGGGGCCGGCGCACCACCTCCAGGCGGGGCCACGCCGCGCGCATGTCCAGGCGCAGAAACGGGTACTGCTTGTCGTCCCTCAGCCGGATGTTGTACTTGGGGTGGTGGCGCTTGATCAGGTTGTTCTCCAGGATCAGGGCCTCGACCTCGGAGTCGGTGACCATGATCTCAAGGGAGGCCACCAGGGCCACCAGGGCCTGGGTCTTGGCCTCCAGGCCCCGTCCGGCCTGGAAGTAGCTGCGCACACGGTTCTTGAGTGAGACAGCCTTCCCCACGTACAGGATCTGCCCCGGCGCATCCCGGAAGAGGTAGACCCCAGGACGGTCCGGCAACATCCGCAGCTGGTCGTGCAGAGACCGCTGCTCGCCCTCCACCACGGCGCCTCCCCGGCCTCAGCGGCGGCGGGCGCCCAGAAAGGCGGCCAGCGCCAGGAGGCCCACGTCGAGCGCATCCAGGAACCACGTGACACGCGGCTGGAGACGCGGCGCCACCAGGAGGATCGCCGAGAGGGCCAGGGCACCGATGACGGCGATGCGGGCCACCAGGCGGCGAAGGGATCCACGCGGCACGGCGGTTCCCCCTTCGGCGGAACGAGCCCACTTTAGCGGTGGGGCGGCCGCACTCGCAACCCAGGGCCCCGGTTCAGCGACCCGTGAAGGCCTCGGGCTGGACCCCCGTATCTTGCCAGAAGGCCGTCGGGTCGCACACGTTGCCCGCCAGCAACATCGTGAACTCATCCCGGCTGAGTGGGAAGCCTGGCAGCCGCTCCAGCAGGGGCAGCATGGCGCGCAGGGGCGCCACCGGCACGGAGAGGCAGCGCAGACGCCGCCCCGCGGCGGTGGCGATCCGCCGCAACACCTCGCGATAGGGCAGACGCTCCGGCCCCCCCGCCTCGTAGGTCCGACCCGCCGCGGCGGGCAGAGCCAGCAGACGGGCGATCCCCACCGCAAGGTTGTCCGTCGAGATCGGCTGCAGCAGGAACCCCCCGTCGCCGAACATCGGCACCACGGGTGCACGACACACCAGATCCCGCAGGGTCTGGACCATGTTCGGCCCCGGTCCCCCGGGTCCGAAGACCACCGATGGGCGCACCACCACGGCCTCAAGGCCCGAGCGCGCGAGCGCGTCCTCCGCCGCGGCCTTGGCGCGCAGGTAGGGCGTGGCGCCGTCCGCATCCGCGCCGACGGCGCTCACATAGAGCAGACGGCGCACCCCGGCCCGAAGGCACGCGGCCGCGAGGTTCCTGGTGCCCTGGACGTGCACCGCGTCGTGGCTCTGCCCGCGCGGCGCACGCAGCACGCCCACCAGATTGATCGCAGCCTCAGCGCCCCGTGCGGCCTCCTCCAGCCCCGTGCCGGCGACGACATCGCCCGTGACGAGTTCGACCTCTCCGAGCCAGGTCGGCCGCGGCGAGCCGGGGCGCACGAGCGCACGCACGGTGTGGCCCTCCGCACGCAGGACCCGGACCACCGCTCCCCCCACGTAGCCGGTGCCACCGGCGACCAGCACCCGCACAGGCCACCCCCCTCGTCTAGGCCCCGAGTTCCTGCCCCTGCCCCCGCCCCCGCCCCCGCCCCCGCTCTCGCTCCCGCGACAGCAGAGGAGCAAGAAAGCGCCCTGTGTGCGATTGGGGCTGGGCCGCGATGTCCTCCGGCGTCCCGACAGCCACCACCTCGCCGCCGGCATCCCCGCCCTCCGGGCCCAGATCGACCACCCAGTCGGCGGTCTTGATCACATCCAGATTGTGTTCGATCACGATCACCGTATCTCCCGCGTCCACCAGGCGGTGCAGCACGGCCAGCAACTGCTGCACGTCCGCCATGTGCAGGCCCGTCGTGGGTTCGTCCAGGATGTACACCGTGCCGCCGTCCGAGCGCCGCGCGAGCTCCGTGACCAGCTTGATGCGCTGGGCCTCTCCGCCGGAGAGCGTCGGGCTCTGCTGGCCGAGTGTGAGATAGCCCAGCCCCACGTCCTGCAGCAGCTTCAGCGCATGGTGGATGCGCGAGTGGGCCTGAAAGAGTTCCACCGCCTCGTCCACATTCATCGCCAGCACGTCGCCGATGCTCTTCTCCCGCCACAGCACCGACAA
>JAKAUG010000422.1 GCA_021827805.1 Bacillota bacterium
GAGGTCCTGCTGCGTGCCCTGCAGCGGTGGCCGGGCCGCGCCCTGGTGGCCACCCGCTTGGCCGACGAGGGTCTGGACCTGCCCAGCCTGGACTGCGCCTTCCTCGCCGTGCCCGGCAAGTCCCGTACCCGGTTGAAGCAGCGCACCGGCCGCCTGATGCGTGTCGACCCGGCGAACCCCGCCAAGCGCGGCGTCCTCTATGACCTGGTGGACACCACGATCAAGGCCCTGCTCGACCAGTACGACCAGCGCCGGTCGGTGTACCGCGACATGCAGGTGCCAGTGGACGGGGGTGGAGACTCTGCCGGCGTGGCGGGGTAGAGGTCAACGGTTCTCCATATATTTGCAACCCGAAACGGCCGAGGCGGTGGCTCAGGTCGCCGTCGAGGGCAAGCTCAGCCGCAACGCCGCAATCCAGCGCCTGCTCAGCCGGGCACTGGCCGACTGGACCTCAGCGCAGACCGACGCCGGGCGCCGGGCCACCGCCGCCGAGGCCGAGCTGGCCGCCGTCACGGCGGAACGCGACCGCCTGCGTCGGCAGCTCCAGCCCGAGCTCCGCCTGGGCCAGGTCCTGCGCACCGGCGGCATCATGCGGTTCCCCGTCCCCGAATACATGGCGGCCACCGCCGAGAAGCACATCGCCGCGGCCGCTGCGCACCTTCAGGACTTCGCTGGGACCCGGGTCCCGGTCGGCCCCAGGCGCCAGGAGATGATGGCAGACGCTGGCGCCCTCATGGAGATCGCCGCGGCGTTCGGCGAGATGGTGGGCCGGTATCAGCTGACGAGGCGGCGGCAGGGCCCGGGGCAGACCCCAGGACGGACACCGGGAGCATCTGGAGTCTCCTGATCCGGGTCCAAGGGTTGGCATCCTTTGCGCCTGGCAGGCGGCCGCACCTGCCCTGGCGCCAGCCTATCTGATTTCCCAGCAGTCCTAACCACGATACCATGCCAGGTTTTCATTCCAACGCGCCGCCGCCGAGGGGGCCCCACGCTACGGATATGGCCGTAGCAGCGCGCGTCCGGCCCAAGCTCAGACCGAGCGACCTCACCGAGAACGTGCACTTCGCCCTGAGCAAGGGCGAGCTTGCCCGTGCTCGGGCGCTGCAGGGTCGACGGCCATGGCGCGAGCTGTTCCTTGACCTCATGGAAGCCAAGGAGTCCGGCCGCGACGCCAGCTACCGGGACGGCGTGATGGACGGGTCGGCCGTCGCCCGCGCCGAGGCCACGGCCCGGGAGCAGGCCGTGACCCTGGACGCCTACCGGGACGGCGTGCTGACGGCCCTGGTGATGGTCCGCGCTGCTGAAGGGCGGCCGCTGTTCGCCGCCGGCCAGTGGGCCGACGCTCTTGCCGAGCGGCTGGCCGAGCGCCGCTTCGTGGAGGGGTGCCGCAACCTCGGTATGGCGTTCGGCGTCCGCGTCCAGGAGGTCGACGGTGTACTGGGCGAGCTCCTGGGCCAGGCCGACGAGTCTGGCAGGCGCGGTCCATGAGCGCGGAATGGCGCTGCGGGGACTGCGAGTGGACGGCGCCCAACGTCAAGGGGTCTACGGTCGGCTTCTACAAGGCGGCCGGCCATGCGCGGGCCGTCCAGCACGAGATCGCCGGCCTGTTCGACCCGGACCAGGACCGCATCGTGGTCGAGGGCCTGGACCAGGCCGTGGCCCGGGAGCGGGGCTACCTGCCTGGCGGGCGGCAGAAGTCCCTTCCGTCCCCTCCGTCGCCGCGGAGAAGGTCGGGGCCGGGGTCTGGGCCTCCGCCGAGGTCTGGCCCGGCCCCCGGCCCAGCCCGCGGCTCGGCCCCTGACCCGCCGCCTGTGCCCGACCCAGACCCAGTGCCCGAACCCGTGCCAGACCCCAGCCAAGAGCCCCACTCCCGGGAGGCGCCCCTGCCCCCGGAGCAGGCCCCGATGCAGGTCCCCTTGGAGGGCGCAGGTGACGGCGAAGGCCCTGCTGGCGGGGAGGCCCCCGGCGGCTGGTCCGACCCTTTCACCGTCTCGCCTGGAGGAGGCGGCGGTGGCGGGGGAGGAGTCCTCAACCCGCCACCGGGCGGAGGCGTGCCCTTCGACCCTGACGGCGGCAAGCAGCCGCGGGCGCCGATCGAGGGCAGCATCCCGTTCATCCGGTTCACCCCGGACTTCATCTGCTACCTCGCTTTCTACTGCGACCTGGAAGAGCAGCCCGAACTCTACCGGGGCCTGTCCACGGAGGAAGCCTTGGCCACCTACGTGAACGCCTGCTGCGTCTCCGACCTGATGCAGAAGGCCCACTCTGCCAGCAGCCACAAGGGCGTGGTCAAGGCCATCGGCAAGAGCCTGGCCTTCCTGCAGCAGCAGCAGGCCGCCCTCTACATCGAGGAGATGGCCACGGAGATCCGCCAGATGGTGCTCACCGACATGCTCAGCCGCGGCGTCATCAGCGCAGACGCGGCACGCCAAGAGGGCCTGACCAAGCCGGTTTCCGTGGGAGGCGCGTGAGGGTGTCGGTCGGACAGGACGTCGTCGCCCGCAGCCCGAGACGTCGGCCGTTTCTCCTCGGCGGGGACCCCCCGGGCGCGGCCGGCGCCGGCGGATCCCTCACCGACAGGCTGAACCGTCTCCTCGAAGCTCGGCAGATGCGGGAAGAGGCTGCGGCCGTGGGCGAGGTCATGACGCGGCTGGACGGGACCCATCCCGGGGCCGCTCAGACTCTGCCGTCACCGGCCCACGCTACGCAACAGGCCGTGGAGACGATCTCGGGGGCCTTCAATGGGGTCCTGGGCGCCGTGCAGAACCACGCCAACTCGCTGCAGGCAGAGGTCACGGCCGCCAAGCAGCAGGCCGGCGACGCCTACGCCGCTGGCGAGTCGGCGGCCAGCGAGATTGCCGGCGTGGCGCTCGAAGCGATCCGCGAGTCGAACAAGGGCGCCCTGGACGCCGTGACGGCCATGGGCTCCCAGGCCCTGGCCATGGCCAGAGAGGTTCAGAGCATCATCGTCGGCGTGAAGGACGCTCAGATTGCCGCGCTCACGGAGGTCGTCGGTTCGCAGCGCCAGCAGATCCAGGATCTGCGCCAGGGCGCGACCACGGCGACGATCGCCAGCAATGACCCCATGCGGGGGCTGGCGACCGAGGCCCTGCAGATGGCCTTCGGCCGGGTCAAGGAGGAGCTGGGAAAGACACCACACCAGCGCCTGCAGGAGGCCCAGGCGATCGTCGGCGCCACGGCGCCTCCCCAGCTGACCATTGAGCAGCAGTGGCAGCAGGAGCAGGTCTTGGCCGCCCGCTCCAAGCGCCAGCAGGCCGAGCGCCACGCCGACGAAGCCCACGACATCGACATGGACCAGCGCCGGGAGCTGACGGACGGGCTCAAGCAGGTCCCCGGCTTCATCGAGAAGTGGGTGCCGCGGCTGGTGGGCGGGGCGCCCGCCACGGGCACGCACAACGGGATTCCGGATAGCTGGACCGGCGGTGGCGGCTGATGCGGGACCTGGCCACGGTGCCGATCTATTGCCGGATGGTCGGCGAGTACCCCGTCGACGGCGGCGTGCCCGGACTGGAGCCAGGCGACATGTACTGGTTCATCCACCAGCCTGGCAAGTGCTACGTCCGGTGGACGAACTGCGACGGCCGGCACCTGGTGGTTGTGCTGCCTAACGGCCACCACTGGGACATCGACAGTCGCGCCAACAATTGCACGCTGCCCAGAGACACGGTGCACCGCTGCTGGGTGCGGGCCGGAACCCCACCGTCGGTCAGCGTGGGCAAGAGCGGCGGCCAGACCTGCGGGGCAGGCGCCGGGTCGATCCAGTCCGGCCAGTTCCATGGGTTCCTGGACGAGGGATGGGTGGTCTTGCAGCGCGGCACCCACCCCAGGACGCCACCGGCGCCCCGTCCCCTAGCGCTGCATGTGTCCCAGGCCCTGCAAGAGGAGGACTCCAAGTTGGCGGACGAGACGGCTCCGACCCCGGCCGCGACCCCGGCTCCGGCCCCTGTCGAAACCACTGCCCCTGCGCCGACCCCCGCGACCAAGGATGACGCCAAGGCCAAGGTGCTGGAGACCCTGCGGCACCCGGAGGCGCACAAGGACCACAACGCGCTGTTCCACCGCCTGGCCGAGGACCTGGAGCACCTCTTCCGCCACCTGTAGAAGGGTAAGACCAAGGTCCTGGGAGGATGATCGGCGTGGGGTCGGGATACTTGGGATACCCAAAGGTCAGATCCTTGCCGGTGGGCGGGCACCAGCCGCCTGCCGGTCAGGGGGCCCAGGGTCCTGGGCCGGCCCCAGCGCCGCCCCAGGCACCACCGGCCGGCGCCCCTGCGCCCGGGCCCGCACCCCAGAAGCCGGGGCTGCTGGCCCGGGCCTGGCAGGGGGTGGCCTCCACCGTGGCGCAGGCAAGCCGCAACGCCGTCCGCCACGACGCGGCCCAGGCGATCGGCGACTGGATCGCCAACACCCGGGTGACTCCAGAACGACTACTCCAGGAGCTTGAAAGCGGCTCCTTCTCGGTGGGCCTGCTGGTGCCGGCCCTGCGGCAGAAGCTCGGCGCCGAGGCCGACGCCAAGCTCGTCGAGCTCAGGGAGAAGTACGGCCCGGCGATCGCCGCCATGGACCCCGACGACTACCTGGCGATCCTCCGTGACGATGCGTTATCGGGTCGGTTCCCGTACCACGCCCGGATGCTGTTCGACCACCCGCAGCTCTACATCAGGGAGATGGAGACGGCCAAGCGCCTCCTGCTTGGTGGATAGGCGTACTGGTGGATAGGTGGATGCGAGGATGGGCGGATAGGGGGATAGCGGGATAGGCATGGTCAGGGACCTAGCCCAAGACGTGCTGCGGGTGCTAGCCAGTGTGCAATCCCCGATGAAGGCCACGGACCTGGCCCGCGCCGTGGGCTGGTGGCAGGGCCGGGACGTCGGCGGCGTGCTCCGCCAGCTGCAGTCCCGTGGCCTGGTCGCCTACACCGCGGCCGTGAGCGGGATGGGGAAGGCCCTGTCGCAGCCTGGCGCGTGGACCGCTACGGACCTTGGCAGAGCAGCTGCCCTCGACCGGCCCGTGGACCGGCCTGGAGGTCTCGCCCCGTGAGAATCGCTTTGGCATTCCTCCTCTGCTACTTGGCGTTGGGCGCCGCCTTCTTCACGCTGGCGATATGGCGCATCCACGGCCCCGGACACGAAGAGGAGCGAGCATCCTGGGGCCGGTGGCGCAACCTCGGCCGCCAGGAGCAGGTCGGCAGCGGGCTCTTCGCCCTGAGCACGTGGCCGCTGTTCGCGGTGGCGCGCCTGGTCTTGGACCTGACGGACACCCTTGAATGCCTGTTGCGCCTGGTGCATGACCTGCGCCACCGGCCCTGACCCGGCCCTGACCCCGTACCCTGATCTCGGGAGGTGGCCGAGACGGGCCTGCGGGCGATCGGCTCTGGCACCGCCCTGTCCGCCCTCCAGGGGTACGTGCCGGTCGAGGCGGCTCTGCCAGAAGGCACGCCCGTCCAGCTGTCCCTGCACATGGGGTATCGGTTTCCCGG